>JAFAYS010001216.1 GCA_019240175.1 Chloroflexota bacterium
TGATTCTTGAGCGAGAGGAATTCGAACAGGTTCTCCATGAAGCGTCCGCTCTCGTAGATCTGGCCGATCGTGCCGAACATCTGCTCAAGGCTCATCTGCGACTGGCGGAAGAGCGCGAGGTAAAAGGTCAGCTCGCCCAGCGTGATGCTGCCGCTCAGCGTGCGCCACACAATATAGGCATACGCGCCGTAGTAGCTGGCCGTCGCCAGCATGCCCCACAGCAAGCTGCGGCTGCCGCGCCAGCGAGCCAGCGCGGTATCTTCGCGGTAGAACTTCGAAAACAGCGCCTCGTAGCGCTCAAGCAGCGGCTCGCCCAGGCCAAACAGCTTAACCTCCTTGGCGCTGGTATCGACGGTCAGCAGATGCTCAAGATAATTCATGCGGCGATTTTCGGGCGCGCGCAGCGTTTGCAGCAGATAGTTCATATCGCCGTAGCGCAGCTGGGCTGCCAGCGCCGGCAGCGTCGCGCAGACCAGGATCAGCGCAATGATCGGACTGAACGAGATCAGGATGATGATCACCGAGCTGATCGTGATCAGATGCTGCACCAGCATAAAGCTGGTTTCCATGATCGTCATCGCCCGGAAGCCGACTTCCTGGCGCGCGTTCTGGAGCTGATCGTAATATTTCGCGTTTTCGAAGTAGTGCAGGTCCAGCCCCAGCGACTGCCGCACGATCGAGCCGCTCATCTCGTGTTTGAGCCGCGAGGTTAGAATGCGCTGATACAGCGCGCGCACTTCACGCACCACCGCGCCGACCGTGATAATCACGAACTCGATCAGCAGGTAGGGCAGCGCCAGGCGCAAGCCTTGCTCGACGTTCAAGCCGGTATTCACCGATTGAATCACCGCGTCGACGATCATCTTGCCGATCCAGGCCTGAAGCGCCGGTAAGAATGCCGCGACCAGCGTGACCACGGCCATTGCGATTGTGCCCTGCCGGTGCGCGCGCCAGACCAGCTTAAATGCCTGGGGAATAGTTTTGAATGCAGAGCGCAGGTCGCGTAGCTGCGGCGGCTTGGGTCCGAAAACAACCATTGAAGGCTCCTTGTAAGTGCGTGTTGCCCGGCACAGGTTGCGCGTCGGGCGACGCTGTGTATGTCAAGTTATTGCGTAGATATCACAGAAGATCGAGCGCAGTGAGCGAAACGCAGCTGCTGAGATCTTTACGTATTTTCTACCAAATGTCGATAGGAATTCGATCCCGTTGCGCGGTAGCGCGCGGATTGCCGCCGGTCTGACTTGCTCGGGCAGCTGCGATCAACCAAGCGAAACTATGCTCACTTATCGATCGCAGCGCTCGACACAAATTCCCAGCCTAGACAAGATCCGCCGTGATCGTCGGCAGCATCTCGTCGCCGGTCTGCGCCGCCGCGATACAGCTGCTGAGCTGCTCGGCCAGGCCGCGCACATGCGGCTCGGAAAGCATCGTCGTGTGATCGCCGGGCACCATATGCACATCGACTGGCTGCGCGGCATGCTTGCTCCAACCACGCGCCGGATCGTTGATGTCGACGCCTTCAGGCACCAGGATGTCGACGCCCTCCTCGTAGATGATCTCGGTCGCCAAAAAGGTCAGACGATCAGGATAAACGCCGGCCTTGTACTGGATCAGCGCCTTGAAGTTGCCCTTGAGCACCTGCATAAAGCGCGTCACCTGCTCCGGCCCTGCGTCCGGCGGAATAATATTCGTGCGCTTCGCGGTCTCCACCGCCACACGCAGCTGATCCTCGGGCGAGAGCAGTCGGAACTCTTCGGGCGTGATCGGTAGATTCTTGCGCCGCACCATCATCATCAGCAGGTTGGCGTCGCTGAGCAGATCCTTGGTGTCGGCGTCGGGCTTCTGAAGATCCGGCGGTGGCAGCTCGCTATCCATCAGCGCCAGCAGCGCGACCTCTTGATTCTCGCGGCGCAGCTGCTGGGCCATCTCGAAGGCGATCACACCGCCGATCGACCAGCCGCCGAACATGTACGGGCCTTCGGGCTGGATCTCGCGCACATACTGCAAGTAGTACGCGGCGATATCTTCGATGCGGCTGTATGGCGCTTGCCCGGCCTCAAGACCGTAGGCCTGGAAGCCATACACCGGCTGATCCGGCCCGAGGTAGCGCGACAACGGCACGTAGCAGAAGGCCGTGCCGCCCGCCGGGTGAACCAAGAACATCGGCGGCTTCGAGCCACGCGGCTGGATCGGCACAAGCGGCGACCAGACGCGGGTTGACTCGTCGCGCAGCTCAAGCGCCAGCGCCTCGATCGTTGGCTGCTGAAAGATCGTCGCCAGCGACAGCTCGCGGCCAAACTCTTCTTGAATGCGGCTCATCAGCCGCACAACCAGCAGCGAGTGGCCGCCGAGGTCGAAGAAGTTGTCGTGCGCGCCGATAGGCTTGACGTTGAGCACTTCTTCCCAGATCTGCACCAGCTTCAGCTCGACCACGTCGCGCGGCTCCACGTAATCGCCGCGCTGCGCCAGCCGCAGCTGATCCGGCACCGGGAAGGCCTTGCGATCGAGCTTGCCGTTGGGCGTCAGTGGCAGCGCATCGAGGATCACAAACGCCGACGGGATCATATAGTCCGGCAGTGTACCTTGCAAGAACTGCCGCAGATCCGCGCTGTTCAGAGCGTCGTCGCGATTGGGCACCAGATAGGCCGCCAGATAGCGCTGGCCTGGTTCGTCTTCACGCGCCAGCACGGCGACCTGACCGACCGATGCATGCTTGAGCAGGGCGGCTTCGATCTCGCCCAGCTCGATGCGGAAGCCGCGCAGCTTGACCTGGTGATCGCGCCGGCCAATAAACTCGACCGCGCCCTCGGCGGTGTAGCGCACCACGTCGCCCGTGCGGTAGAGCCGCGCGCCTGGAACACCAGAGAACGAATCAGGCACGAACTTCTCGGCGGTCAGCGCGGGCTGATTCAGGTAGCCATGCGCCAGGCCATCGCCACCGATCAGCAGCTCACCCGGCACGCCGACCGGCACCGGCTGCAGCGTCGCGTCGAGGACGTAGAGCTGCGTCTGGGCCAGCGGATAGCCGATCGGGATCGTCGTCGCGCCTTTTGGCACCTCGCCGATCTCGTACCACGACGCGTAGGTCGTACTCTCGGTGGGACCGTACACATGCAGCAAGCGCTGAGGCCTGCCGGCTGCCAGCACCGCCGCGACCGCGCGTGGATCGACCGCCTCGCCGCCAAACAAAACGTCACGCATCGGCGCAAACGCATCCGGCGCTTCGCGGGCCATCTGGTTGAAGAGCGCCGTCGTCATGAAGAGCGTGTTGATCCGATACTCGCGAATATGCGCGGCCATCGCCTGGGGCGAGAGCGCCACCTCGCGCGGCACGCCGACCATACAGCCGCCGTTGAGCAGCGCGCCCCACAGCTCCATCGTGGCCGCGTCGAACGAAACATTCGACAGCAGTGCGATGCGATCGTTGGCGGTGAACTGCACATAGTTGGTGTTGCAGACCAGCCGCGTGATCGCGCGATGGGGAATGCCGATGCCCTTGGGCTGGCCGGTCGATCCCGAGGTGTAGATCAGATACGCCAGATGCTCGGCGGTGACGTGGCTGATCGGCTCGGAGGTGGGCTGCGCGGCCAGCATCTCCGCGTCGCTATCGACACGGATCACCTGCGCAGCGTGCTCAGGCAGCTGCTCGGCCAGCTCAGCGGTGGTAATCAAGACCGGCGCGGCGGTGTCGGCCAGCATAAACTGCAAGCGCTCGGCGGGATAGCCAGGATCGAGCGGCACGTATGCGCCGCCAGCCTTGGAGATCGCCAGCACGCCGACCACAAACGCCAGCGAGCGATCCAGACAGATCGCGACCGGCGTGCCGACGCCGACGCCCAATGATTGCAACTGATGCGCCAGCTGATTGGCGCGCGTGTTCAGCTCGGCGTAGGTCGCCTGCTCGCCCGGCATAATCACCGCCAGCGCGTCGGGCGTGTTTGCGGCGTGCTCAGCGACGATCGTGTGGACGCAGCGCTCACGAGGATACTCGGTCGCGGGCGGATTCCAGGCCGTCAGCAGCTGCCGTCGCTCCTCGGCGGCCAGCATCGGCAGCGCCGACAAACGCTGATCCGGATCGGCGGCGATGCCCTTGAGCAGCGTGGTGAAATGCTGCAACATGCGGCGGATCGTCGTGACCTCGAATAGATCCGTGCTGTAGTGCAGCGAGCCGAAGATGCCCTCCGGCGTTTCGATCAGGCTGAGATCCAGATCGAACTTGGTCGAGGTATGCTCGATCGCGATCGGGCTGATCGTCAAGTCTTCCAGCTCTAGCTGCGCAGCAGGCGCGTTTTGCAGGGCAAAGATCACCTGGAACAGCGGCTGCCGGCTCAGGTCGCGCTCCGGCTGCACGGCATCCACAACCTGCTCGAAGGGCAGATCTTGATGCGTGTACGCGCCCAGCGCCACCTCGCGCACACGGGCTAGCGCCGCGCGGAAGCTTGGATCGCCGCTCAGGTCGGTACGCAGCACCAGCGTATTGATGAAGAAGCCGAGCATGGTCTCGGTTTCGCGCATGTTGCGTCCGGCGATCGGCGTGCCCACCGCGATGTCGTCCTGGCCACTGTAGCGGCTGAGCAGCATCTGGAAGGCGGTCAGCATGGTCATGAAGAGCGTCACGCCCTCGCGGCGGCTGATCATATTGAGTGCATCGCGCAATTCTACCGGCAGCGCAAACGGCTCGACAGCGCCCTCGAACGAAGCGATCGACGGTCGCGGGTGGTCAGTCGGCAGTTCCATCGGCGTGACACCGGCGAGCTGCTGCTTCCAGTAGTCGAGATGCGACTCCATGACCTCGCCCTTGAGCCAGTCGCGCTGCCAGAGCGCGTAGTCGGCGTACTGCACCGTCAGCTCGGGCAGCGTCACCGGCTCGCCCTTGACCTCGGCGTTGTACAGCGATTTCAGCTCCTGGATGATCACGCTGTTCGACCAGCCGTCGCTGATGATATGGTGCAACAACAGCAGGATCACGTGGTCTTCGGGCGAGAGCCGCAGCAGCGTGACGCGGAAAAGCGGGCCGCGCTCAAGATCAAAGAGATGATGCGCCTGCTCACGCGAGATGCGCCGCGCCTCGTCGTCGCGCTCGGCCTCCGGCACGTGCTGAAGATCGATCACTTCCAGCGGCAGGTCCGTCAGCGGATGGATAATCTGCACCGGCTCGCCCTGCTGGATCATGAAAGTTGTGCGCAGCGCCTCGTGCCGCCCGATGATCGTTGCGATCGTGCGCTCAAGCGCCGGCTGATTGAACGGCCCGCTGACCCGGATCGCGGTCGGCTCGTTGTAGGCTGGGTTATCCGGCTGCAACAGGTGAATAAACCACAGGCGCTGCTGGGCAAACGAGAGCGGCAGCGGCGTGCCGTCACGCGGCACCGGCACAATCGGCGGCGGCAGCAGCGAGCTATCGCTGGTACGTGCCTGCACAATCCGCTGCGACAATCCCGCGATCGTCGGCGCTTCAAAGAGCGTGCGCACCGGCAGATCGACCTGGAACGCTTCGCGCATACGCGAGACGAGCAGCGTTGCCAGCAGTGAGTTGCCGCCCAGGCTGAAGAAGTTATCGGTCACGCCGACCTCGCCCACGCGCAGCACATCGGCCCAGATGTTGGCCAGCAGCTGCTCGACCGGCGTCTGCGGCGCGACAAAGGCGGTGTCGAGATCCGGGCGCAGCTGATCGGGCGCGGGCAGCGCTTTGCGATCGACCTTGCCGTTGGGCGTCAGCGGGAAGGCGTCCAGCTCCAGGATCACCGACGGCACCATGTAGGCGGGCAGCCGGGATTCGAGGAATTGGCGGAGGGAGGAAGTGAGGCCCTCGCGGCTGGCCCTCACCCCCGTCACTGCCGTGACTCCCCCCTCTCCCGCTGCGGCAGGCGAGGGGGAAGCTTCGGTGCCAGCTTCTAGGTTCTGGGTTCTAGGTTCTGGGTTCTTCGTTTGTTCTGCCACGATGTAGGCGACGAGCCGTTTGTCCGATGGATTAGCTGCGTCGTCGCGCGCCACCACGACCGCCTCGCGCACGTCGGGATGTTCGCCGAGCACGGCCTCGATCTCGCTGACCTCGATGCGGTAGCCGCGAATCTTGACCTGTGTGTCGACGCGACCGAGATATTCGATCGTGCCGTCGTGGCGGTAGCGCGCCAGGTCGCCGGTCTTGTACAGCCGCTGGCCGGGCACCACACTGAAGGGATTCGGCACAAAGCGCTCAGCCGTCAGCTCCGGGCGATTGAGATAGCCGCGCACCAGGCCATCGCCGCCGATCAGCAGATCGCCGGGAATGCCCACCGGCGTCGGCTGGAAGTAGCGATCGAGAATGTAAATCTCGGTGTTGGCGATCGGCGTACCAATCGTGATCGACGTGCTGTCGGGCTGAATGTGCTCGGTCGTCGACCAGATCGTGGTCTCGGTCGGGCCGTACATGTTGTGCAGCTCGGCGGGCAGCGCGCGCGTCAGCTGCTGCGCCAGCGCGATCGGCAGCGCCTCGCCGCCCAGCATCAGTTTGCGCAGCGACAGCATCGCCGTGAGCGCCTGCGGATCGAGCAGCAGCATGTTGGCCATCGACGGCGTGCACTGCAAGTGCGAGATGCCGTAGCGGCTGAGCTGCGCCAGCAGCGAGTAGTCCTCGGTCGCGTGGGCGTAGCGATTGCTGCGCTCTTTCAACAGCGTCAGGTAGTCCAGGCTATCGAGCACCGTCTGCGCCTCGACGCCAAAGTCGATCAAACAGGCGACCTCGTCCACGCCGATGCCCTTGAGCCGATCGACGGTTTGCAGGCAGTGCTCGGGCGTGCCCATCAAGCTACTGGTCTCGAAGTAGCGCTCGAAGGCGTGCTCAAGCAGCGCCGCCATATCGTCGTCGGAGAAGTTGTCGCCGTTGGGATCGTGGCCCATGCTGCGCGCCAGATTGCCGATCAGATCCAGCGAGGTGCGCAGATAGTTGGTGAACGGCTCGCGCACGATTTCGCGCACGCGCTGCATATCTTTGCCGACAAACGTGTGCAGCATCAACGTCACGTGGCCGTCGCCAGGATGTCCAGCATCGTGCCAGGCCGCGCGGTACAGCGCGATCTTCTCGGCCAGCTGCTCGATCGACTGGCCCAGCAAGTGAGTCAGCACGCCAATGCCCAGCGCGCCGGCGGTCTGGAAGGTTTCGGGCGCGCCCGAGGCGGTCAGCCAGATCGGCAAATCGGCCTGCACCGGACGCGGCGAGATGCGCACGTCGACCTGGTTGCCCGCGCCGCCGGTGAAGGGCACGGCATCGCCGCGCCACAGCTGGCGTACGGTCTCGATCTGATCCAGCATCGTCTTTTTGCGCGTCTTGAAGTGCTCCGGCGCAAAAACGAAGTCGTCGGCGTGCCAGCCCGAGGCAAACGAGATGCCGACGCGTCCGTTCGACATGTTGTCGACGACCGACCATTCTTCGGCGACGCGGATCGGATTGTGCAGCGGCAGCACCACACTGCCGGCGCGGATCTGCACGCGCTCGGTGATCGCCGCCAGCGCTGCGCTGGTGACCGAGGGATTGGGATACAAGCCGCCGAACTCGTGGAAATGCCGCTCGGGCGTCCAGACCGCCGTGAAGCCGTTGCGGTCGGCGAACTTCGCGCCCTCCATCAGCAGCCGGTATTTGGCACGAATATCGGCGCGGTCATCGCTGGCGAAGTAGAACAAGCTGAACTCGATCGGCTGGCTGGCGTGGGCGCTACCAGCTGCCTGGCTGTAGTCGGCCTCGCGCTGCACCACCACGCGGAAGCCGCGCGTGAGCGTCCAGAACAATTCCAACACCGAAATATCGAACGAGATGCTGGTGACGGCCAGCCACGCGCCGGGCTGCGGATCGCCGATGCGCTGATCCATGCCCACGAAGAAGTTGACCACGCCGCGATGCGGCACCATCACGCCCTTGGGCTTGCCGGTCGAGCCTGAGGTGTAGATCACATAGGCCAGGTTGTCGGGCGTGGCGGCGCTGGCGACGGGCACGGCGCTCAGTTTGGCGATCGTCGGCCAATCGACATCGACACAGACGATCTGCGCCTGGTGCTCGGGTAGATCCAGCAACAGATTGCGCTGGGTCAGCAGCACCGGAGCCGCCGAGTCCGCGACCATAAAGCTCAGCCGGTCGGCGGGGTAGCTCGGATCGAGGGGTAGATACGCGCCGCCAGCCTTGAGAATGCCCAGCAGCCCGACCACGAGATCCAGCGAACGCTCCATGAACACGCCAACCCGCGTGTCGGGGCCGACGCCCAGCGCTTGCAGGTAGTGCGCCATTTGATTCGAGCGCGCATCCAGCTCGGCGTAGCTCAGATCCAAGCCCTCAAAGCTCACGGCGATTGCGTCGGGCGTGCGCGCGGCCTGCTCCGCGAACAACGTGTGAAC
The DNA here is from genome assembly GCA_019240175.1 of Chloroflexota bacterium. GTDB lineage: Bacteria > Chloroflexota > Chloroflexia > Chloroflexales > Kallotenuaceae > LB3-1. The sequence goes on from JAFAYS010001216.1 coordinate 8,362, forward strand.
GCAGGCATCCTGCGGATATTCGACCGCTGTAGCGTTCCAATCGACCAGCAGCTGGCGCTCCTCGCCCGGCGTCAGCAGCGAAAGCTGAGCCAGCGGCTCCGCCGGCTGCGCGGCGATCGAGGTCAACAGCGTTTGGAAGTGGCCGATCAAGCGCGCGATCGTCTCGGCGGAGAACAAATCGGTGCTGTACTCCATCACGCCGGTCAGGCCGTTGGGACTCTCAGCCATGGTCAGCGTCAGATCGAAGCGCGTCGTGGAGCGGGCGATCGCCAGCGGCTTGAAGCGCAGGCCGGGCATGTCGATCGGGTCCATCGGCGCGTTTTGAAGCACGAACATGACCTGAAAGATCGCGTGGCGGCTCAGGTCGCGCTCCGGCTGCACGGCATCCACGATCTGCTCAAACGGCAGATCTTGATGCGCGTACGCGCCCAGCGCGGTTGTGCGCACACGCTGCAGCGCCTCGCGGAAATTCGCCGCGCCAGTCAGATCGGTGCGCAGCACGAGCGTGTTGATGAAGTAGCCGATCAGGCTTTCGACCTCACCGCGCGTGCGGTTGGCGATCGGCGTGCCGACCGCAATGTCGTCCTGGCCGCTGTAGCGACTGAGCAAAACCTGCCAGGCGGTCAGCAGCGTCATGAACAGCGTCGCGCCTTCGCGGCGGCTCAGCGTGGTCAGCGCCTCGCCCAGCGCCTTGGGCAGCGCGAACTCCTGGACCGCGCCGCGCAGCGTGGCGACCGCAGGCCGTGGGTAGTCGGTCGGCATCTGAAGCGAGGGCACGTGCGCCAGTTGCTGCTTCCAATAGTCGAGCTGCGCGGCCAGCACGTCGCCCTGCAGCCAGTTGCGCTGCCAGACAGCATAGTCGACATACTGGATCAGCAGATTCGGCAGCGGGCTGCGCTCACCGGCGGCAAAGGCGTTGTAAAGCGCGGTCATCTCGCGCATGAACACGCCCATCGACCAGCCGTCGCTGACGATGTGATGCATATTGAGCAGCAGCACATGCTCGTTCGGGCCAAGATGCAGCAGCGTCGTGCGCAGTAGCGGCCCGCGCTGAAGATCGAACGGGCGCTCGGCCTCGTCGGCGGCCATCTGCACGGCCTCGGCGAAGCGCTCGTTGGCGGGCAGGAAGTCCAGGCTGCGCTGCGCCAGCGGCAGCGGCTCGAAAGGCAGGATGATCTGGATCGGCTGGCCGAGATCGCCGCCCGGCGCGAAGATCGTTCGCAGCGAGTCATGGCGGCGCACGATCTCGTTCAAGCTTTGCTCTAGCGCCGCGACGTCAAGCTCACCCTCGAAGTGCAGCGCGTTCGAGATATTGTAGGCCGCGCTTTCGGGCTGTAGCTGATCGAAGAACCACAGGCGCTGCTGCGCAAACGAAAGCTCCAGATCGCTATCACGTGAGACCGGCACAATCGGCGGCGCGGCCAGATCGGGCGACTCAAGGCCGGCATTGGCGACTCGCTCGGCCAAGCCCGCGACGGTCGGCGCTTCAAACAGCGCGCGCAGCGGCAGCTCAACCTGGCAAACCTCACGCACCCGCGAGATCACCTGCGTCGCCATCAGCGAGTGGCCACCCAGCTCGAAGAAGCTATCGTGAGCGCCCACGCGATCGACGCGTAGCACCTCGGCCCAGATCTGCGCCAGCATCTCCTCGATCGGCGTGCGCGGCGCGATAAAGGCATCGGCCAGCTCGGGCCGCAGCTGGTCCGGCGCAGGCAGCGCGCGGCGATTGATCTTGCCGCTCGGCGTTACCGGCAGCCGATCCAGAAACACAAAGGCCGTCGGCACCATGTACTCGGGCAAACGCGACTGCAAGAACAGGCGCAGCTGGGAGGAGGAGAGCCCCTCACTGGCCCTCACCCCCGGCCCCTTCCCCGAACCTCGGTCAGCTTCGACCTCGGTTGCGGCAGGCGAGGGGA
>JAFAYS010000994.1 GCA_019240175.1 Chloroflexota bacterium
CTGTAGCTCGAACTCAGTCAGATCCGAGGCTGAGCTGCTCAAATACACCTCCACGATGCCGTTGCCGCGACTATGTGTCGCCAGCGTGCTGCCGGGTGGCGTCGCATCCACGGTGATGTTCACGGAGCGTTGGAAGCCCAGGTTGCCGTTATTGTCTTCAGCCTGGTATGTGATCGTGTGTGTGCCGTCGCCAAGATTGATTGGCGTGCGGCCCGAGGCGCTTTGCTGCTCGCCGCCGCCATCAATCCAGTAGCGCAGCGTGCGTACGCCGACACCGCCAAGGTCATCTACGGCTAGTACCAGCTGCTGTCCGCTGCCAAAGCGCGTGCCGTCGTAGACCGCGCCGCTGGGTGTCGGCACTGTGATGAAGCCGGCAGCGCCCGGCGGCATCCAGCTATAGCCCGCATAGGCCTCGCCGGTATTCTCGAAGAATTTGACGGCCAGCGTATGCAGACCCGCCGATAGATATACTGCGCCTTCGCGGGAAGACGTAGGATGGAGCCCTTCGTTGCGCACGACTTCCTGCCCGTCGATCCACAGCCACGCGCCGTCGTCGCTGGTGAGCTTGAAGCGGTAGGTTCCCGCCGCCGGAGCGTAGAACGGGCGTACCTGACGCACGACGAAGCGCTCAGATTGACCGAGTGGGCCGCCATTGGTCCAGTTCTGGTCGCCGCCGTCCCAGGTGAACACACCAACATGCGTGCCCTCGACGATCGATAGCGTGTTGGTCGTGCGTGCCAGCAAGCTGTCCGGTGTTGGCACAAGCTGATACACGCTGGCCTGCGATCGGTACGCGGTATCTAAACGCAACGGCTCAGGCGCGCGACGCTCGGGCATGACCGTCACCGAGCCGGTAATCCGATCGCCACCGTTGCCGTCCGCGCCGTAATACTTAACGAATTCGTTGACGAGATTAGCTTTGAAGGTGTACGTTCCCGGCGTGCGGAAGCGCACATAGCCAGTCATGGTACGCGTTTCGCCGGGCCGAAGCGCCCAGCCCAGGCCCCAGCGCCAGGGATAGCCGCCGTCACCCGGACTGCAATCCATCGGCACGGTCGGCGAGCCGTTAGCAAAGCCCAGCGTAATCCGTAGCCGCTCGGCCTCTTTAGGATAGGTTGGATACGCGCTGCCGCCTGCGAAGCACTCGCCCTCGTCGTAGACCCAGCCGCTGGCGATCTCATTGCTGAGGCCGGCCTCCGGTGCCTGCGTTTCAAGATTGACTGTGCCGGTATTTTTGATCGTAAACTCGATCGGCACGACCTCGCCGACGCCCACTGTGGTCGCCTTCACCGTGGCTGAGAGCAGCGCAGCCGATGCCTGGGCCGGTGGCGGCGCTTGATACACCCATTGCACCGCGTCGAAGAAGACTACTTTCTTAGCGCTGAACGGCTCGTTGGTCAGATCTGTCAGCTTGACGCTGCCGCCCGTGCCGGCGTTGAACTGGAAGGTGCCCAGCTCGACCCATTCCTGCGCCGTGTTCTGATCCACGGTGCGGGTTTCGGTGCCGCTGGCGTGACGGATCTCGTAGCGGGCATTGGTTGTTGCATACGGCGGCGATGCGATCGCGCAGCCTTGCGGGATATGTACCAGAACTTTGTACTGTCCCGTCTGCGGCAGATTCGGCTTCCAGATGCCCCAGTTCTCGCTGGGAATGCCTTCGCTGCCATTGGTCGCGTAGGTCCAGTAGGTGTGGCCGCCATAGCCGCACGATCGATCTTTCCATGCGCCGCCCGAGCTAAACGAGCTTTCCATCTCGTCGATCGTCGCATCGCCGTTGTCGCCACCGCCGCCATTCAACCGCTGATGCACACGCTGGCGGATCGAAGGCAGCAGATTGATCACTTGATCGCCTGGGCAGGTGGTGTGACCCGGCGTGACCTGACGATGTCCGGCAATGTTGAGCACAACTGAGCCGCTGTTGAAGGGCGCGCAGTAATCGGAGCGCGAGCAGCCGTAGTACCAGCTGCTGCCCATTGGATCGATGTTGCGCTGGCTGGCCTTCCACGCGAGCACATCGACCAGGCTATTTTGTGCGGCACTTGTCGGCGCGACGCTGCTATAGGTGCCGATCAACGCCACGCCCATCGAGCCGTAGTTGGCCGTATCGTGGAAGCCTACAGCATCACGTGTCAGATCGGTCGAGCCGGCGCGTCCGGCGTAGATCACGCCATTTGGATCGATCAGCCAGTTGTAGCCGATATCGCCCCAGCCGCGGCTATAGGTGTGGAACGACCATTCGGCACGCACACGCGCAGCCCAGTTGGGCTCGCTCGGTCCCAGGCTGTTGGAGTCGGCGGTGTGATGCACCACCAAATGGTTGGCTGTGTAATAGGCCGGCGGTGCGCTGGGCGCGGACTCGCCCTGTGGATTGCCCCAGCCTGTGCGTGAAACGTACGCAGGTCGCGCGACGCCCATCGGTGAGACTGCGCCGTCACTCTGTGGCTGCGGCACCGCCATATTGATCAGCCGCGAGTCGACGGTATGTACTTGCACGTCGCTAAAGGTCGGCAGCGTTCCCTCGGTGCCGGGCGCGCTGGTGATTCGCAGCTGGTAGAACTGCGCGAGATCCGTGTAGATGCCAGCGCTCCAATGCACATCTTGGGGATCGTTGGGATCGACAAGATCATGGTTTTCGTGAGCCTCGCCCCAGTTGGTCCAGTTTGTACCATCCTTGCTGGCGCGAATTTCGATCTCCAGCGTAGACGAGGTTGGCTCTGTCGACTGCCAGCGCAGCATGACATAAGTAAACTGCGCATCAGCCGCCAGCCGCTCAGTCTCGACGATCTGGCTGTGGGCGGCGGCTCCTTGATCTGGGACACGCTTAAAGGCATCCGGGGCGATATTGGACACATGAGGTTTTAGGTCGTTCGTCGTTGTCTGTGCGTGAGCAACGTTGAACAGGATCAGCGCACAGCCTAAAAAAGCGAGCGCGCTGATCGACCGGAGGGCATGACGAATCATAGCGTACTCCACTCTTAAGCAGCCGATCTGCAAAAGCCAGTTCGGGGGATGTTAGCGAAGATGTAAGGTTATAAGGTTAGGTTATTAGCGAGTTGGCGCGCAAGCTGCTCGGCCTGCAAGCCAGGGCTGGAACTGAAGGTTAACGCCGACGGGCACACCCCGACCTTCTGGGTTGCGTCCGGCATCACGCGGCCCTGATGGATCGCTCCACCAGTTGTTGGTTACATTGAAGCCGAGCGTTCCGGTCACGCCGTAGGTCGTCTGGCGCTCAAAGGCGTTGTTTTCGATAACCAGATTGAAGCCGCCGGTATCAGTGCGTCGTACCGCGAGCTGCAGACCGACGTTGCCGCCATCAAAGCTGTTGCAGCGGATTGTTCCGGTGAGCGGCTGGTCCGTGTTGACGATCATGCCCACGCCAGAGCCGCCGATCAGGTGGTTACCTTCTACCGCAAACGGTGCCGCTGGCTGCTCAGCCGAGATCAGCACCTGCGCGCCACCGGCGGGCGTGCCGTTGCCACCGATGATGTTATCGACAATATTGACCGCACCACGCTCAGGCAGGCGGACGTTGACTGCCGGCCCAGCGATCGCGTTGCCGCTGATCTGCGTGTTACGTACGTCGAGCGAGCTGCCGATCGAAACGATGCCGCCGCCGTTGTCATTCAGCGAGCTGTTGCGCACAACCAGCGTGCCGCCGGTGCTGCTGATCGCAGTGCCGGACTGCCCCGCCTGGCGGATCTGCACCTGGTCCAGGATGATTGTGCTGCCCTGCGTGCCCGCGATGCCTTCCCAGCGGCCTTCGGTCGCTACAAAACGGCTGCCCTGCGCGCGCAGTGTGCCGGCAACGGTGAATTGTACGCCTGGCGCAACCCGCACCTCCACGCCTGGATCGATCGTCAAGGACGAGCCAGAGGCCAGTGCGTGATCGATGTCGAGAATGACCGGGCTGTCAGCTGTGGTCCAGCGCACGTTTCCGCTCAAAAGCTCCAACGGTACCGACGTGGGCGTGGGTGGAGGCAGCGTTGGCTCGGGCGTTGGTGGAATATCCTCGGTCGGCGTTACAGCCGGTATTTCCGTCGTGGGCTGCGCAGCAGGATCTTGTGTTCCGGTATCGGGTGTTGGTGCCTCAGCCGGTGGCTGGGGATTGTTTTGGGCCGGTGGCTGCTGCGGCTGCTGTGGCTCCGGGGTTGGATACGCGTTGGGCGGCGGTACGGGCGCAGTTGTTGGTTCAATCAGCGCCGGAGTGGGCACGCTAATCGGGTTGCCGCCAGCCGGTGGATTCGTAGTATCCGGAACGCTGGGTACACCACCCGGTGCCTGGCCAATCGGCTCAGGGCCTGTACCGGGATTAGGATAGCCCGTGTCCGGCCCGACCGCGACGACCGTGCTGCCGAACGTGGCAGTAGCTGTTGTATCTACACCGGGAGGCGGACTAACGCCTGGTGTAACAGAATTAGGATTTGTCGAGGCTGGATTGCTCGCCGCTGGATAGCCCGTGGCAGTCATGGCGGCCTGGGCAGTAGCGGTGCCTGCAATACCCGTGACGGTACGTGATGGTAGGTTGCGTGGCGTCGTAGGCGCAAGCGCTCTCAGCAGCAGCGATCCGGCCAGGATGAGCAGCGCGACCAGCGGGATCAGGAACTCCCAGCGCATACCATATTTGCGCGTTCCCTTGACCTGCTGACCGAGCGCGTGCATCCGATTGAGCTGCGGCATTATCGAACTAAACGGGTTAATTCGATGAAGAAACGTTATTATCTGGCCGACGATCGAGCGTGTCGGATCAAATCCATTCATAGTCGCAGATCCTACCATGCATCCATAACCTCCGCAACGTT
>JAFAYS010001164.1 GCA_019240175.1 Chloroflexota bacterium
CCGCCGTTTAGTGCGCACGTGAGCTCATCACTATTTCTGCTCACCGATTAAGTGGGTTAGTTTGTCGGGTAGCCGTTGAGATTGACTAAAAAAACGCATGAGTTGTGAGGAAGCGATGGCGATACAAACTGCATCGAAGCGCACAGCATGTCGCCATCATGGCGAAGGCACGACGCACTCGCCCCGACATTACCAGCGCTAGCCCGCGTACAGGAGAAGCCATTGTTCACCGAGCATGATCGAGGCGATGGAGATATCGCAGTTGTCGGCATGGCCGGGCGCTTTCCCGGCGCGAATACGGTTCAGGCATTTTGGCACAATCTTTGTCGCGGTGTGGAGTCGATACGCTTCCCCGATCAGCAGGAGCTAGCGGCTCTCGGCGTCGACGCAGCCACACTGCACGACCCGCACTACGTCAAAGCTGCGGCGGTCATGGACGGCGTCGAGCTCTTCGATGCGGCGTTCTTCGGCTACACTCCCCGTGAGGCCGAGCTGATGGACCCCCAGCATCGGTTGTTTCTTGAGTGTGCTTGGGAGACAATCGAACATGCGGGGTACGATCCGGAGCGCTACACAGGCCGGATTGGCGTATTCGGCGGCGGCACGACCAACACCTACTTGCTGTATAATCTGCTGTCCAACCGCGAAAAGCTGGGCGCGTTCGACCCGATGCAGATCGATGTGAGCAACGCGGCTGATTTTGTCGCTACTCGCGTCTCCTACAAGCTCAACCTCACCGGCCCCAGCTTCACCGTTCAAACCGCCTGCTCGACCTCGATGGTTGCGATCCATATGGCATGCCAGAGCTTATTGAACGAAGAGTGTGACATGGCGCTGGCCGGCGGCGTTTCAGTGCATGTCAAACACCCTGAAGGCTACTGGTATCTCGACGGCGGCAATGTTTCGCCGGATGGGCACTGCCGAGCATTCGACGCTGCCGGCGCCGGCACCATCTTTGGCAGTGGTGTCGCTGCCGTGATGCTGAAGCGGCTCGACGATGCGCTGGCCGATGGTGACCACATCCACGCCGTCGTGAAAGGCTCGGCGATCAACAATGATGGTGCGCACAAAGTCGGCTTTACCGCACCCAGCGTCGAAGGCCAGATCGAGGTGATCACCGAAGCGCTGTCCGTGGCCGATGTCCGCGCCGACACCATACACTACGTGGAAACGCATGGCACGGCGACCAAGCTTGGCGATCCGATCGAGATCCGCGCCTTGACCAAAGCGTTTCGGCCCCAAACAAAAGCCAAGCATTTCTGCGCGATCGGCTCGGTGAAAAGCAACGTCGGGCACCTTGCCAGCGCAGCAGGTGTAACCAGCTTCATCAAGACCGCGCTGATGCTTGAACACGGCCAGATCCCGCCGAGCTTGCACTTCGAGCAGCCGAATCCCGACATTGATTTTGAGAACAGCCCGTTTTATGTCAATACCCAGCTCGCCGCCTGGCCGGAAACGCGCACGCCACGCCGAGCGGGGATCAGCTCGTTTGGCGTGGGCGGCACTAATGCCCATGCGGTCCTGCAAGAAGCCCCGCCGACAAAACCATCCTCTGCTTCACGCCCGTGGCAGCTCCTGCTGCTTTCGGCCCAGACGAGCGGCGCGCTGGATAGCATGACGGCGAATTTGGCTAAGCACATCGCAGCCCAGCCCGATCTCAATCTGGCCGATACCGCCTACACCTTGCAGGTCGGACGAGCAATGTTCGATCAGCGCCGAATCGTGGTGTGCAACGGGGCGGCTGATGCTGCTCAGGTTATGGAAATCAACGATCGGTCGCGGGTATTCAGCGGCATCTCCCGGATGCAAGATCGCCCGGTTGTGTTTATGTTCCCTGGCATGGGTGATCATTATGTTGATATGGCGCTTGAGCTGTACCAAGCCGAGCCGACCTTCCGCACCTATGTCGATCGTTGTGCAACCCTGCTCAAGCCGCTGCTTGGACGTGACATCCGCGAGGTGTTGTATCCCCAAGGAACCGACGCCCGCACCAATGGCAGCGCGCCGCCTGGGGACGGGCAGATCGACTTGCGGGCAATGCTGCGGCGAAGTAATCGGCAAACCGACACCTCCCAGCCGATTAACCAGACAGCACTGGCTCACCCGATCGTCTTTACGATCGAGTATGCGCTGGCGCAGCTATGGATCGAATGGGGCATCAAGCCGGAGGCCATGATCGGCCACTCGATCGGCGAGTATGTTGCGGCGTGCGTGGCCGGCGTGTTCTCCTTAGAAGACGCGTTGACGCTGGTCGCGCGTCGGGCCCAGCTGATCCACAGCTTGCCGGCGGGTGCGATGCTGGCGGTGCTGCTGCCGGAAGCCGATGTGCTGCCCTGGTTGAGCGATGATCTATCGCTGGCAGCGGTCAACACACCCAACGCATGTGTCGTTTCCGGCAAGCCCGAGACCGTGGCACAGCTCGAACAAACGCTGCTGGGACAGGGGATCGCCTGCCAGCCGGTGCAAACCACACACGCGTTCCACTCGGCGATGATGGCCCCGATCGAAGCGCCGCTACAAACCCTGCTGGCCCAGACCCGGCTGCGCCCGCCGACCATCCGGCTGTTCTCAACGGTCACTGGCGACTGGATGAGCCCGGCTGATGCAACCGACCCGGCGTACTGGTCGCGCCACATGCGCCAAACCGTGCGCTTTGCGGCTGGCCTACAGGCGCTGTTGCAGCAGCCCAAGCACGTACTGCTTGAGATGGGCCCCGGACAGTCACTTGCGGCCATGGCCAAGCAGCACCCGGCCCACACCGCCGACCACGTCGTGCTGGCCTCACTTCGGCAGCCGCACCAGCACCAGGCCGATCTGGCGGTCTTGCTCAACACCTTGGGCAAGCTCTGGATCGCCGGCGTCACCATTGATTGGCAGGGCTTCTATACCCACGAGCGCCGCCGCCGCGTGGCGCTGCCGACCTACCCGTTTGAGCGCCAGCGCTACTGGATCGATGCCAAGACCGAGCAGGTGGAGAACATCGCCCCGCAGCCCACTGAGCGCACGTTAGAAACATTAGACATCGCCGACTGGTTCTACACCGCATCCTGGAAGCGATCCCGGCTGCCCGCGCCCGCCCGTGCTTCCGAGCAGCAGACCGCAGCGCCCTGGCTAGTGTTTGTGGATGATTTCGGACTCGGTCGTGCGCTGGTGCCGCGCCTGACAGAGCTGGGCCAGCCCGCGATCCAGGTACGCCGCGCCGGGCAGTTCGCGCGCATCGACGAGGATGCGTACACCATCGATCTGCGCCGCCGTGAGGACTACAGCGCCCTGCTGAGCGATCTCGCCGCCCGCAATCAATTGCCACAGGTAGTTATACACTGCGCCAGCCTGATCCACGATGCGCCCGCCGCCGTCGACACCGAGACCTTCAAAGAAACCCAGGATACGGGCTTTCACAGCTTGATCTTGCTGAGCCAGGCGCTCGAAGAGCAGGGGATGGCGACAGCGCTGCGCCTGTGGGTGATTTCAAACTATGTGCACCAGGTAGAAAGCGCCGATGCCGCCTATCCTGCCAGAGCTACGATCTTAAGTCCTTGCCTGGTGATTCCGCAGGAATATCCCCAGATCACCTGTCGCTACCTGGATATTTCGCCGGCGCAATCGGCCCTAGAGCAGAGCCGCCAGGCCAATCAACTGCTGGCTGAAATGCAGGCCAACACCGACGACACGATCGTGGCCTACCGTGGTAACCGGCGCTGGGTGCCCACCTTTGAGCCGCTGCATCTGGAAGCGGATTCTGCTCCGTCCTATCCGCTCCGTGAGCACGGCGTGTACATGATCACGGAAGGACTCGTCGGGGTCGGCTGGGCATGCGCGCAGCTGCTGGCTCAGACGGTCGGCGTCAAGCTGCTGTTGATCGAGCAGGTCGATTTTCCCACCCGTGAGCAGTGGTCAGCCTGGTTATCCACCCACGATCACACCGACGCGATCAGCCGCAAAATCGCCAGAGTGCATACCTTGGAGGAGCACGGTGCTGAGGTGCTGGTGGTGAGCGCCAACGGCAGCGACCTTGATCGGATGCAGGCGGCGGTAGCGCAGGGCGTGGAGCACTTCGGCAACCTGCATGGCGTGATTCATACGCTGGGCAGCATTGGCAGCG
>JAFAYS010001187.1 GCA_019240175.1 Chloroflexota bacterium
TGGCCGAGTACAACCAATCTGCTCAGCAGGAGCAGCCGGCCCAATCACCCGCCGACACCGCGCAACTGCTGGCGGTATCGGGGCGCACGCAGGCGGCACTGCGCGAGCAGGCAGCTAGCTACGGGCGGTTCCTGGCCGAAGCTGAGCCGGCGGATTTTGCCAACATCTGCTACACCTCCACCGCGCGGCGAACTCACCATCAGCACCGGATCGCCCTGGTTGCGGACTCCCCCAGCCAGGCCGCCGCGCAGCTGGCGCAGGTGCTGAACGATCAGCCGCCGGCTACCGCTGCGATCGGGCAAAAACAGTGGGATGACGAGGGGAAGATCGCGTTTGTGTTTTCGGGACAAGGATCGCACTGGCTCGGCATGGGCTGCGATCTGCTCGACCGTGAGCCGGTGTTCCGGGCCGCGCTGATTGCTTGCGACGAGGCGATCGCGTGCTATGCAGGCTGGTCGCTGCTGGACGAGCTACGCGCGCCCGCCGAGCACTCGCGCCTGAGCTACACCGCGATCACGCAGCCGGCGATCTTTGCGATCCAGGTTGCTCTAGCGGCGCTCTGGCAATCCTGGGGCATCCAGCCGGATGTTGTCGTCGGCCACAGCCTGGGCGAAGTTGCCGCCTCCCACGTCGCTGGAGCGCTCTCGCTAGAGGACGCCGCGCAGGTAGTAGTGCATCGCAGCCGCTTGATGCAGCGCGTGGCCGGGCAAGGCCGTACCGCCGTCGTCGATCTGCCGATGGATCAGGCCCAGCTGATCCTGGCGACCAGCGAGAAGTATTTGGCGGTGGCCGGCAGCAACAGTCCCTCTTCGACGGTGCTTTCCGGCGATCCCGAGAAGCTAGCCGAGGTGCTGGAATTTTTGGAGCGGCGCGGCACCTTCTGTCGCATGCTCAAAGATATCGATATTGCCTTCCACAGCCCGCAGATGGACCCGCTGCTGGACGAGCTGATCGAGTCGCTGCACGGGATTCAGCCGCGCGCCGGGACAATCCCGATCTTTTCAACTGTTACCGGCCAGCTTCACGATGGATCGGGCCTGGATGCGCACTACTGGGGCCGCAATCTGCGCGAGCCGTTCATTTTTGGCGCGACCTTCCAGGAGATGCTGCGCCAGAACATCGCAACCTTTGTCGAAGTTAGCCCGCATCCCGTGCTGGGCATGGTCATGCGCCAGGGCTTGGAGCACGCCCAGGCGTCAGGTCAGGTGCTGGCCTCGCTGCGCCGCGACAGCGCCGGACGTGCGACGCTGCTCGGTACGCTGGCCAAACTGTATGCGACCGGTCAGGATATCAGCTGGCAGGCCGTGAGCCAGGGCCAGGTCGTGCCACTGCCGGCCTATGCCTGGCAGCACGATCGTTTCTGGTACTACGGCGGTGGCCAGCGTCCAGCCCGACGAGTTGCCAGCGCCACAGGACATCGGCGGCATCCGCTGCTGGGCAGCCCGGTGATGTTTGCGCTTGCACCCAATACGCGGATCTGGCAATCCGAGTTTTCGGCGGCGGCTCCGGCGGCCATGAGCGATCACCGCGTGCAGGGCGCGATCGTGGTTCCCGGCGCGGCCTATCTTGAGCTGGCGCTGGCAGCGGCCCACGATCTGGGCCTGGATCATCCGGCGCTGGAAGATGTGACTTTTGAGCAGGCGTTTTTCTTGCCGGAAGAAGGCTCGCGCCTGGTGCAGATCATTGTGACCTCCGAGGCGGCGGATCGCAGCGCCTTCCAAATTCTCAGCCTGCCGCCGGAAGATGCGCCCCAGGCAGCGGCGATCCTGCATGCGCGCGGCTCGCTGCGTCATGGCCTGGCTGCAACCTCGGAGGCCGTCGATCTGGCGAGTGTCCGCAATCGTTGTCGTGAGCATGTGCCCGGCGGTCTGCACTACGAGCGCATGGCTTCGATGCTGGGCTTGCAGTACGGCCCGGCCTATCAGGCGGTGCGCGACATCTGGCGGCGCGACGGCGAAGTTATCAGCGCGCTGGATCTGCCGACCGCGTTGGAAGGCGAGGCATCGCGCTGCTTTATTCATCCATCGCTGCTCGACGCGGCGTTCCAGGTCGTCACGGCGACGCTGCCGATGCAAGATGGCAGCGCGACCGGCAACAACACCTTTCTGCCGGTCGGTATCGGTCGCGTGCGCTACGCCGGGCGCTTCGGGCGTAAGGTCTGGGTGCATGCGATCCTGCG
>JAFAYS010000009.1 GCA_019240175.1 Chloroflexota bacterium
GCGCGTTTTCCGCGATACCAACAATCCTTTCGAGCGGCGAAGCTACTGGTGATCGCTACGAACTTCCGGCCTACCGGCGACTGACGCGGGCAGGCTCTACCCTTGGTGAGAGGAGCGCATGCGACGATTTATAACCATAATCATCCCGCTGTGTCTGCTCGCAATCATGGCCAGTCTGGTGCCGGTTGCCGCAGCGCAGGATGCTATCGATACCCGCATCGACGCGGTGCTGGTGATCGACAACTCCGGCTCGATGCAGGACAACGATCCGCGCGATATGCGGATCTCAGCCGCCAAGCTGTTTGTTAACCTGGGAGCCAAGGGCGATCAGATCGGCCTGGTCTCGATGGGCGACGCGCAGTCGACGCAGGCGATGATGAGCTTGAGCGAGATCGACGGCTTTACGCAGTTTGCCTGGGATCGCTTCAATGCGATCGAGGCACCTAACGAGCTGTCGAACTGGACCTACATGGGCTCGGCGCTGGCTCTGTCCGACCAGGTGCTGGAAAGCGCGGCCAACAAAAATCCGCAGCGCGCCGTGCTGCTGCTGACCGACGGCTTGCCCACCGCGACTGATGCCGATAAAGCTTCCGAAGAGCAGAAGCTCAAGAATGCAGTCGCCAAGCTGAAGCAGGAAGGCGTCAAGATCTTCCCGATCGCGCTCGGTCCCAACGCCGACGTGAACTTTTTGCAGAACGAGCTGGCCACGCCGACCAACGGCCTGGTGCGCCGCGCCGAGAGCGCCGATCAGCTGCTGGGTGTGTATATCGAGATTATGACGCTGCTGCAGGAAGGCCGCTACGTCGACAGCTACGACGTGACCGGCGAGGTCGATACCTTCCTGGCCGAGGTCAATCCGCGCCAGCTGATCGATCAGATCAACTTCATGTTCCCGGCGGTCAACGGCCAGGCTCCCGAGGTGCAGAACTTAATCCTGCCCAGCACGCCAACCTCCTCGCTGGACAAGCTGCTGCGCTTCCAGGATCCCAACTGGTCAATGTGGCTGGCGCGACCCGAGTATGTGCCACGCTTCAACGGCGAGTGGCGCGTCACGCTGGACACCGATCAGCCGATCGTGCCGGTGATCGCCGTGATTAAATCCGATCTGCGCACGCGCCTGATCGAGCCGATCGCGAGCGTGCCCGACGACGATACCACCGTGCGCTATTATCCAGCCGGTCGTCCGCTGCTGATACGTGCCGGCGCGCGCAACCAATCCGATACCTTCGAGCGCCGCCTTGGCCTGTTCGCGCAGATGGTCACGCCTGAGGAGTGGCCGGGCTTCGAGCTGATCGACGGTGGCGAGCGGCACGACCTGCTGCCCGAAGACGGCCAGTCGGCGGGCTTGTACGAGCAGCCGATGCAGCCAGGCAACTATCAGCTCAAGGTCAATCTTTCGGCGACCGACGAGCATGTGCAGCTGGCCCGCCGCTACGAGCTGATCGTTGAGCCGCTGCCCACGATGCAGGTCGAGGTCGAGCCCGACGGCATTTTGCCGGTCGGTGAGCCGGTGCAGATTCGCGTCAAGTGGGCGTTGGATAACCAGCCCGCCGATATGGTTGGGGCCGAGATCCAGGCTGCGGTACAGCGCGACGGCAAAACGATCGAGACGATCGCGCTGGCACCGGGCGAAGAAGGCGTCTGGGAAGGCCAGTACATGCCCGCGCAGTCAGGTGCCTACAGCTTCGCGCTGACCGCTCATGCCGAGTGGGAGTCGCCGGATCGCGGCGCGCGCATCTACACCGACTACGACGTGGTCGAGTACGACGTCAGCAAGCAGCCGCTGGTCGAGGTTTCGGTCGACGACGCCGCCGATCGCGTCAACAGCTTGCGCGACGGCATCCAGCGCACGGTCGCCTTCCGCTCCTTCAGCGATCAGCCGGTCGAGCTGAAAGTTGATGTCGCCGGCGTGCCGGGCGGCCAGGTCTTCCCGCAAACGCTGCGGATTGGCCCGCGCGAGACCGGCAATCGCACAGTCACGGTCACGTCGCCGAATAGCCTGGAAAGCCGAGACTGGCAGGCGCAGCTGAAGCTGGAAGGCACGCCGGATGTGCGTTTGAGCACGACTGAGCTGCCGATCCGCTTTACGGTCAACGGCTGGCTGGTGCGCAACATGTGGTGGATCGTGCCGATGTTCTTGCTGGTGCTGTTGCTGGCGCTGCTGCCAAGTCTTCGCAATCGCATCCGCGATTTCGCAACGCGCAACCTTGAGCTGCTGCGTTACGGAGGACGCTAATGCCTACGAATACGTTGCTGTTTCTTTCAGCTGCTGCGGCTGTGCTCTCGGCGATCGCCTGGGTGCGCGCCAGCTATCAGGCGCGCCAACAAACGCGGCACATGAAGCGCCGGCTCGGCATTAAGAGCCGCTGGGACGACGCGTTCGAGATCGACGACGAGCAGCTGCTTGATCCGACGACCGAGGTGCCGGAGCGCCGCTCGATGGTGCTCTTCATCGGCGATATCTTCGACGCCAGCCAGCGCGGCAAGGATCTGGCGGCCAAGCTCAAAGCCGCCGATCTCAAGTTCAAGCCGTCGGAGGCGCTCGGTCTGGTCGTCGTGATCGGCCTGGTCTCCTACATTCTGGTCGAGCTGTTGCTCACGCAGGGGCCGTTCATCAGCACTTGTCTGGCGATCCTGTGCGCGCTGACTGTGCCCTGGCTGCTGCTGCGCTCACGCCGCGACCGCCGGCTGCTCAATTTCACGCGCCAGCTGCCGATGGTCGCCGAGCTGATGGCCAATGCGCTGCGAGCCGGTATGTCGCTGCAAGGCGCGCTTGAACTGGTGGCGCGTGAGATCGGCGATCCGGCCAGCGAAGAGTTTTCGCTGGTGGTGCGCGAGGTGCGGCTGGGCGGCTCGATCGACGACTCGCTTGAGGCGTTGGAGAAGCGCATGCCGAGCGCGGATCTTGAGGTGATGGTCACCGCGCTCAAGGTGCAGCGCATCGCGGGCGGTAACTTGATCAAGAGCATGGGCGCGCTTTCGCAGACGCTGATCGAGCGGCAGCGCACGCAGGAAGAGATCAAGACCATGATGGCCGAGCCCAAGTTTACCAGCTACCTGATGCCGATCCTGTCGATTGGCGCGCTGGCGCTGCTCAACCGCACGATCCCGCATTTCCTGGATGTGCTCTTCTGGACCATTCCCGGCCTGATCGTGCTGACGGTGTTTATCTTGATGCAAATCGGCGGCTTCCTGCTGATCCAGCGCTTTGCGCGGGTCAAGATCTAGAGGTGCCTGTATGCCAGCTTTGATTTTTCCGGTTCTAACAATCTTCTCAGCCTGGCTGTTTTTCATGGCCACGCGGCTGTACACCACGCCCGGCGTCGGCGCGATCCTGGCAGAGCAGGCTCGTGGTGCCGATCCGCCGAAAAAATCGTTCTTTGAGCGCATTGTGCTGCCAGTAGTGCGGCGGCTGGTGCCCGGCTACCGTTTTGCAATGCCCTTCTCGGATCGGCGCAAGATCCGGCAGCGGCTGGCCAGCGCGGGCGATCCCTACGGCCTGACCGTCAACGACGTTGTGCAGCTGAAAGTCGCCAGCGTGCTGCTTACGCTGCCCTTCGCGCTCTACTTCGGCTTGACGTACAACCTGGCTCCCAGCGCGATCGTCGTGCTGGCGCTGGCCTCGGCGATTCCGTTCTTCTTTCTGCCCGACATTGTGCTGTCGGAGCTGGCCGAGGCGCGCCAGATGGAGATCACGCTGGCGCTGCCCGACTTCATGGACCTGCTGGCGATCTCGATCACTGCTGGCGTCGGCTTCGACCTGGCGATCAATAACGTCGTGGCGCGTATGCGCGGCCCGCTGGCGGAAGAGATGGAGCGTATGCTGCGCGAGCTGCGGCTGGGCAATCCACGCCGCTACGCCTATCGTAAGGTGATCTGGCGCAACGACTCGCCGGCGCTGCGTGGCTTTTTCAGCGCCATGATCCAGGCCGATGAGCTGGGCACGCCGGTGGCGGATATTCTTGAGTGGCAGGCGCAGACGCTACGGCATGCGCGCATCCAGGAAGCTCGCCGCGCCGGTGCCAAGGCCAGCACTAAGATCTCGCTGGTGCTTTCTACGATCCTGCTCTTCTCGCTGACCGGCGTGATTCTGGCGACGATCGGCTTGAACCTGTTCTACGGCAACGCGACGGCGCTCTTCGGCGGCTAAAACTATGCGATTGGAGGATGTCGGCAACTTGCTCGGGGCGCAACATATCCTAGCAACACCAGGAAAATTTCTTGGTCTTGCGCTAGATGTGAGCGGATAGGAACGGATGTCTCAGCATATACAGCGAGCAACAACCCAAACGGTCGGTGTCAGCATCGCCTTTGCCCTGGCGGCGCAGCCCAATCGCGCGGCGGCGTTTCAGACGACAATGGCGGCGGTGCTGCACGCAGGCTTTGCCTTTGGCCGTGATCGGCCCGGCCAGCTGGTGTATTCCTACGATCCCCAGGGTGAGGAGTACGCGCCGCCGACGATCGTTCCGGCGGGCACGATCACCAGCTTGGCCCAGGCGGTCGAGTGTTTGGCGAACGTTGCGCATCACTACAACCAAAGCATCGGGCTGACGTTCTCGTCCCCCCAGGGCTCGACCGCTGTGACCGAACGCGTCTACGACGACTCTGGCGCGCTGATCGTGAGCCTGGATTTCGAGCAGGCCAGCTGGTATCACCTGGTGAACGCTTGCCACTCGCTGCGCACGGCCACGGCGGCGCTGCTGGACGTTGGTCGTACGCTGTTTACGCTGGTGCCGATGCGCTATCTGCTGATCGGGCCGACGCGGCTGCTGCGCGATCTGCCGCATATGCCGACGCATACGCTGCTGCGCAAGGTGCCAATCGCGATCCTGACCGATAACGAGGCCCAGCAGCGCAGCAAGCCGCTGCCCAACACGCTGCATGTCGAGCCGCTGCCGCGTGGAAGCGTGATTGTGCGCTCCTGGGATGCCAGCGCGACGCTGCCAAACAAAAGCGAGACCAAGCAATCCAGCCCGCGTCGGCGGCTGAGCAAAGGCCGCTAGCGACATGATGAAAAGATTTACACTTTTGTTACAGAATGGTCTTGATTCAGGCCTGTCGATTGGCTAGTATAGTCTTAGAGCCCGTAGAGGCTGTAAATGAGCGCAAGCTGAAGAGCCGGCGGGTCTGGGCAACAGGAGGATGCTAAGCTTATGCAAGGAACGATGCGACGCGACACCGAGAAGCGTGCGCTACGTCCACTCGGTGTATGGATTTTGACGATCCTCAACAGTCTGATCGCGGGCGTTCTGCCGCTGCTGGCAGTCGTCGCGGCGATGGGCGGCAACGTGGCAGTTCCGGGCACGGAGATGACCGCGATGCTGCTGGCCGGTCTCGGCATCGGCGTGATCGGCGCGTCGGTCGGCACATGGCAGCGCAGCGACACCGCGCGAATCGTGCTGCTCGGGCTGCTGGCGCTGTATCACGGGCTGAATACACTCGGCTCGGTGATGGGCCTTTCGATCGAGGGCCTACCCGCGACCGAGCAAGCCAGCATTTATGGCAGCATTGTTCGCGGAATCTTCTGGGTCGCCATCAATTTCTGGTACTTCCTGCGTCCCAAGACTCGCGCCTGGTTCCAAGGCTAGTGCTCAACTGAGCGGAGCGAAGCGGTAGCCCTCATTCGTCGCTGCCCACGGGTGGCGCGGTGAGGGCTTCGATTTGTGTGAAGGAGGAGCAGATGGCACTCGTCAGGCGCGTCCGATCCTGGGGCCGCGAAGAGCGCGGCAGCAACGTCGTGCAGGCGGCGGCGGTCGCACTCGTGGCCGCGACGCTGATTGCCGCCATGATCACGATTGGCAGCGGCTCGCTGCGACCGGCTGCTGAGCGCGCGTTCAGCTGTCTAGCGGCGGCGATCACTGGCGGCGGCGCTGGCTGTGGTGGCGGTCCTGCGTCGGCGGAAGGCCCCGGCGAGGGCGACACGACGCCGGTCAGTGATAGCGGCGGTGGCGAAGATGATGGTGGCGGCGGTCTGGGCGGCTGGCTGTCGGCGGGCATTGATTTCATTCCCGTGGTTGGTGAGGTCAAGGGCTTGATCGAGGTCTTCACCGGCACCGATCTTGTCACCGGCGAAGATCTCGGCGCGTGGCGCTGGGCCGGTCTGGCCGGCCTGATCGGCCTGAACGAGATCAAGCACCTGCGTCACGCCGATGAGGTGGTCGATGCGGTCGGCGATATTGGGCGGCGCGGCGATGACATCAACGACGGGCGACGCGCGTTCGATGATCCCTGCCCGATTGGCGCGACGCCGGGCAAAGGACGCGGTCTGGCAGCGCCGCTGCTCGCCTGTGGCAGGCCGGTCGATCCAGATCTTTTGTCCGAGCTCGGCCAGCAAGGCGTTAAGCACACGCCCGAAAACGTTGTGGCGATCGCGCGCGGACCCGATGGTAAAATCGTTTTCCTGGAAACCGGTAAGGGCGGTAAAGGTGGCGCGGGTCTTGCGCATATCATCGAAGAGCACGCCGATGATTTTGCCCGGCGCGGCATCTCGCAGGATCAGATCCCCGATGCTGTGCTGAAGGCAGTGACCGAGGGCCGGATTGTTGGAACGCAGGGCCGCGCGCCTGGACGTCCAATCTATGAGTTTACTTTCAATGGCCAGACGCACTATGTCGCGGTCTCGGTCGGCAGTAACGGCTTTATCGTCGGCGCGAATCCGGCCTCGCGGCCCTAAAGGAGCGATGCATGGCGCAACAGATCAAGCTGATGGCCGATTACGAGAGCTGGCCTTTGTGGTGGGCTGGTGACGCCGATCCGGGCAATATCGATCCGCACACCCTGCCGCTCAGCCCCGCCACGATTGCGCGGCTCGAAGCGTGGGCCGATGCCTTCGACGCCACGCTCAATCGTGATGATCCGGCCTCCTCGGATTTCGCCAGCGATGCCGCGTTTGAGGAGTTCGAGGCGGAGGGGCGCGCCCTGTTGCAGCTGCTGCGTAAGGAGCTTGCGCCGGAGTATCAGGTGCTCTACCACAGCATGAAAGATGATCGCCTGCGCGACGATCCGGATCGAGCTAGTTAGCTACCATATAGATCAATCACACGTTCGGTAGTTTGCACCCGGCATAATGTCGGGATGCAGCTACCGAACGTGTTGTTGCATGTGGAGTGGTTTAGGCGATAGCGAGAGCATTATGCGTTGGCAAAACTACACAACGGTCCGGCTGCTCACGGATGCGTACGTGGCTGAAGGTGCCCCGCGCGGCGCGATCGGAACGATCATCGAAGTCTACGCCGATGCGTATGAGGTTGAGTTCTCGCGGGCCGACGGTGTGACCTATGCCCAGATTGTAGCACGTGAGCAAGATCTGGCTGTACACGGGCTAGACTCCAGCGGCGCAGCTGATTAAGGCGATAGATCCTATTAATTGATCTGGTAGGGGCACGTCGGTGATGTGCCCTGGACACGCCAGCGGCGCGTCCAGGGCACATTATGATGGCTCAATCAGTCTGCACAAAACTGTAAGGTATAGATTAGTTGCGGTTAGTGTCATCTAACGGCAAGAGAAATAAGCTTCACTTGGTGCGATCATTTAGTACTAAAGCCTCTCCTCACAGCCTCAACCAAACGCATCAATAGCGCGCCAAGTTGTGATACACTCTCGACACCGGTACAGGACTCGATGTTTCCTCTTGATCGAGATTGTCCGGTCAAGCTACGCTCGCGACCCAGCTGCTCGGTTTATCCGGCGCTCACCCGGTTTAATAGCCTTCCCGTCGAAGGAGACGATTGATGCGACGTTCGCTACGAGTGCTCAGATGGTTTGGCGTGCTTCCCGTTTTACTGCTGATCGCAGGAACGAGCGGATATTTCTATCTCCGCCGCTCGCTGCCGCAGACCGAAGGCACGCTTAAAGTTCCCGGCCTGCGCGCCCCGATCGAGATCATGCGCGATGTCGATGGTATTCCACACATCTACGGCGAGAACAAGCTGGATCTGTTCTTTGGCCTGGGCTATGCGCACGCTCAAGACCGGCTGTGGCAGATGGAGTTTCAGCGCCGGATCGGCCAGGGGCGGCTCTCGGAGCTGCTTGGCTCGGCCACGCTCGGCACGGATCGCTTTATTCGCACGCTGGGCGTGTACCGCGCCGCGACTAGCGCCTGGGAGCAGCTGCCCGCCGAGACGCAGGAAGTGGTCGAGGCTTACACTGCCGGGATCAACGCGTTTATTGCCGAGCCGGGCAGCCAGTCTTTCCCGCCCGAGTTCACCATCCTGCGGCTGTCGTCGGGCGTGCCCAGCGAGGTTGCGCCCTGGA
The DNA here is from genome assembly GCA_019240175.1 of Chloroflexota bacterium. Taxonomy (GTDB): domain Bacteria; phylum Chloroflexota; class Chloroflexia; order Chloroflexales; family Kallotenuaceae; genus LB3-1. The sequence goes on from JAFAYS010000009.1 coordinate 8,255, forward strand.
CTGGCCCGGATGTGCTGGTTTGGGCCAAGATGATGGCCTGGGATCTTGGCGGCAACTATTCGACCGAGCTGCTGCGTAATGATCTGACGCGCGCCGTTGGCGCTGATCGCGCCGCGCAGTTGCTGCCGGGCTATCCCGACGACGGCCCGACGATCATGACCGCTACGGCTGGCGGCGGTGATTATACGCCACTGATCGCGGCTGGCGAAGATCTCCGCGCGCTGATGGGCATCGGTAATCCGAGCGGCGAGGGTCTCGGCTCGAATAACTGGGTGGTGGACGGCACCAAGACCACGACTGGTTTACCGCTCCTCGCCGATGATCCGCATCTCAGCACGCGCGTGCCCTCGATCTGGTATCTCGCACATCTTTCCAGTCCCGACTTCCATGTGATCGGCGCGTCGCTGCCGGGGCTGCCCAGCGTGGTGATCGGGCGCAACGACGCGATCGCCTGGGGCGTGACCAACGTCGGCCCGGATGTCCAGGATTTGTTTCGCGAACGGCTCGACGCTACAGGTCGTATGGCTGAGTTTCAAGGCCAGATGGAGCCGATGACCGTGATCACCGAGACGATCAAGGTGCGCGGCGCGCCCGATGTGAATCAAGTGGTGCGCATCACGCGTCATGGCCCGCTGATCTCCGACGCGCTCAACAACAACAACGCGGATCTGCCGCTTGACGAGCAGCGCGACGAGCTTGAGCCGCTGGCCTTCCGCTGGACCGCGCTTGAGCCCGAAGATACCACGATCATTGCGTTTCTGGGCATCAACGAGGCGCAGAACTGGGATCAGTTCAAGGCCGCGCTGCAAGACTATGTCGCGCCGTCGCAAAACTTTGTTTACGCCGATCGCGAGGGTAACATCGGCTACTACGCGCCTGGCCGCATTCCCGTGCGCGCTGGTGGCGATGGCGCGCTGCCGGCTGAGGGCTGGAGCGGCGCGCACGAGTGGACCGGCTGGGTGCCCTTCGAGGAGCTGCCGCAGAGCTACAATCCGCCCGAGCATTTCGTG
>JAFAYS010000126.1 GCA_019240175.1 Chloroflexota bacterium
GCAACGCCCTACGCAAGAACAGCGGGAAGCCTGGCCGCCGCGATGTGGTCGGGCTCAGCGCACGGAGCGCAGCAGTCGTCGGCTGGTGTGGCATGCGCGGCACGGTAACGCTGGCTGCCGCGCTTGCGCTGCCGACCGGTGGTGAGGGCGGGGCCGCGTTCCCCTACCGCGACCTGATCATCGTCACCGCGTTTGGCGTGGTGCTCGGCACACTTGTGCTTCAAGGGCTCACACTGCGGCCACTGCTGCTGCGCCTGCGCCTTGAGGATGACGGAAGTGTGGACCACGAGGTACGGCACGCGCGCGTCGAGACACTGCGCGCGGCGGTTTCGGCGGTCAAAGTATGCCCAGGCGTCGATACCGCCGAGCTGGTGCGCTATCGCTACGAGTACCAGCTGCGTCGTGCACAGGTGGAGCTCGTCACCCACGGCACGGATGGGCATGGCGATACCGCCTCGGACACGACGATTTCACCAGCCAGCGCCACAGCTCACGGCAACCATGACGCCGATCATGATGCCGACGCTGCGGTGGTGCGCGCCGCGACCGAGGCCCAGCGCCAGCGGCTTGTCGCGCTGCGAGCCGACGGCACGATTGGCGATGCCGCCTTCCAGCGGGTCGAGGAGGAGCTTGACTGGGCCGAGCTCGACTGGGCGCAGCTGCTACGGGCGGGGCACCGGGCCGACGGCGAGGCGGGATAACTTTGGTTGTTGCAGCCCCCGCCAGCGTGCTGGCTGAATCTGGACAGTGAATGAAGGGGTGCTCGACATCCCGACAACTTATCCAAGCTGAAACGCTGCTTGGTTGCCAGTACCTGACATGCGCTGGTCGCTAGCAACCATGTGGCGGCGGAGCAGACCGAGTGCCAGATCGATGCCACGTTGCAGATCGATTGCCGTCTTGATCGCATCAAGGTTCGTGTCGTGGGCGATCAGCTGACCGGCGACCTCGGGACGAATCCCGACCAACACCGCCGTTGCGCCGAGGAGACGCACGCCTGCCCCGATTTGCATCAGCAGCTCCGCGCTCGCTCCATCGACCGCAGGCACGCCAGTAATATCCAGCAGCACCACCCGCGCGTGCATCGTCATGACAGCATCAAGGATCGTCTGCTGGATCAGATCCAACCGCTGATTGTCGAGTTGTCCGACGATCGGTGCGACGAGCACCCCATCGATCACGGGAATGACCGGATTTTGCAACTGGGCCACGGTCGCTAACAGCTGCTCGCGCTCGGCAGTCGTGGATTGGAGATCGGCGAGCGCCTGCTGAAGTGCAGCACGCTCGCGCTCAAGCTCTGCCGTGCGCTGCTGCACTTTCTCGGCCAGCCGGTGGTGCGATGACTCCAACTGGACGGCCATGCTGTCAAATGCCGTGGAAAGCACGCCGAGTTCATCGCGACGATTGGCCAGATGCGTTCGTGCCCCAAGTTGACCGCTGGCCAGCAGGGTTGCGCTCTCGGTCAAGCGGCGAATGGGCACCACAATGCTGCGCCACAGCAGCCACGTCGCCAGCCCGAGCAGCACCATAGCGCTACATGTCGCGATTAACACACTGCGCAGATAGCTTTGGCGTCCCTCGTGTACACGGTTGGCAACATCCGCCGCATTCTGATCGAGCTGCTGATCAAGCTCATCGATCTGCACTGCCAGGCTTTGGGTTGCCGGATCGACATAGTTGGCCAGCCGGAGGTAGGCCGTGTTCCATTGGCCGCGGTTCGCCAGATCGGTCACCGTTTCCGTCTCTGTGCTCAGCGCAGCGTACAGTTCACCGAAAGTATTCGCGTGCTGAAGATCATCACCTTCGCGGAGTACCCGGCTGAGCTGCTGAATATTGGACTCAATCGCTTCCAGCCGCTCCTGGGTCGGCTGCCCAAACCAGGCAAGGTTGCGCTGATCGATCCCGGAGGCCAGCGCTTCCGACAGTTCCTCAAGGTCCAATCGTAGATGACGCGAATACTGGCTGGCTTCAGCGCTCACCGTCAGCTCGATCGCCGGACCCGAAAGCGAACGCATCTCGTTCAGACCGAGTGCGGTCGTGGCGATGATCAACAGCAAGGCCAACAGACTTAAGCTGGCAAATTTGACTCCTACCGGCAGGCGCATCATATTCCTTTTATGCATTCACATCCAATGTGTACTTCTTACCAAAGATTGAATCGATGAACGGGATTAGGACAAGACATACGTCGCCAGGCACGGACACGTAATTCCTCGGATCAGCTAGGGTTGATCGATCGGAATCTGCTCGGCATTGGCGGCGCTGAGTGCGGCTTGGGGTAAGGCAACGCCGTTGGCATCCAGGAGATAGGCCAGCACCGCCCAATATTCCTCGGACGACAGGCTGCCGGCGGCGTCAAAGGGCATGATCTGGCTGGTATAGTTATACAAGCCTTGCGCTGTGCCGTAGCCACGCATGCCGTGCCGTGGGCCAATCAAGAGCGGCCCACGCTTGCCCTCGCCCTGGTCGCCATGACAGCGCGCGCAGTGCTCCTGATACACGGTCTTCCCCGTGACGATCTGCTCTTCAGCACCGAGAATCTGTTGTCCGCAGCCGGCCAGCATCGCCAGTCCCAGCATCCCGAGCCAGAGGAACAGATGCCAGGCATGCGATCGCCGTGCTCCATACGCGGAAGCAGCAGGTGAGGTTACCCTCATCATTTGACCAGCACTTCAAACTTCGGGACGACGTTACACAGAATGCCAAGCTCGTTGAACGGAATCGTATCCGGCTGGGTATTGCCTTTTTTATCGGTGGCGCGCGTCATCAGCACATGGCTGCCTGGCGTCGCATCCCAGGGGAAATCAAACCGTACCCAGGAATATTCCTCGCCGCCCGGCGGCACAAGCCGCGCCTCCTGCCAGGAGCTACCGCCGTCAACGCTATACTCGACCTTTTGCACACCCCACGGCGACGATGCATAACCCTGCATCGTACGCGGTCCAGCAGCCACAACCGGAACCTCGCCTTGCTTGAGTGGATAGCGCTCTGGCGGCTCGGATGTGCGCATGACCAGCGGAATGGTGAGGAAGCTTTTAACATTCAACCAGGTCGCGCCGATTCCCTGCACGTCGCCGGGCGTAACGCCGAGGAATTCATCGCGCGGATCGGATCGTTCGGCAGCGTAGTCTTTGCCGATCAGAGCTTCTTCTTTGGTATGCATGCGTGTCCAAAATTGCTGGGTTGAGATCCGAATCTCAGTGAGCCATTTAACGCTGGCCGCGCCGCCCCAGCCCGGCACAAGCGCCCGCACAGGACCGCCATGATCGCTATGGAGCGGCCTGCTGTTAAGCCCGTGCGCCAGGCCAATCACATCAGGCCGGGCCAACACTTCGGTCATCGGCATCGGACGACCAGTATCTTTGCCGTCGACACCGCTCCAGAACAATAGCTGTTTGGCGCTGGACTTGACCTTCACACGGTCCAAGATCTCGCCGATTGGGATATAGTCCCACTCACCCATGCTGATCGCGCTGAAGCCCCAGTTGCCACCACGCACATCGTAGCCGAGCTGTTCCCAGTTGAGGGTTCGCCCGTTGCCGAAGCACTCCATATACCGAGCGGCTTTACGGCTGGGCAGATTGAGCAGATCGTCGTAGCTCAACTCCAGCGGCTGCTCGATCGCATCACCCGAGATCTTCAAGCGCCACGTCTGCGGCTCAATAACGGGTGAGGCGTACCGATTGCGGACGTAGAATTGCTCGATGGGAGTGATATATTCACTGGCTTGATCCCAACGCGTGCCAAGCTCCGTGGCGAAGACCTTGATCAACGGCTCCTCCGCCTTAACAAACATTCGCTTTTGGGCAGCAGCGGAAGCGGCAGGCGCGCTGGGTTGGGGTTGACTCTGGGAGGTACCACAGGCTGCCAGCAAGGCTGCGGTGCCGCCAACGCCCAGCAAGCGCAAAAATTCGCGGCGTGTGAGGCCCGCCTGTTGGGCGCGCCACCAGAGAACCTGCTTGTCCGGATCGTCCATTCGATGGTGCATAGAAATCCTCCGCCGTTGAAAGGATAGGGTCATAAGGATTGACAGTATAACAACGACAGCTTTGTCGTATTTAGATCGTTCGGGGTGGGACAATGAGCTGTTGCTCATCAGTTTCCAAAAAGTTCTGGTATGACGGGTTCTTTAAGACAGTGCCTAGTAAGTATAAAACTAGGGGTCAAAGATGCGCTAGGCCCACTGTGGTCGCAGTACTGTACCAAGGATTGCGAGCAGACGTGATGGATCGTATTGCTATCCCAATGTGGTACTCATGCTGCTGCTGTGATAGGACAGGCGGCTGCAACGGATGGATGGCAGCCGCTGGTTACATATGCTCTAGAGGCGGTACGACCTGACTCAGCAGACGCGGCTTCGGATCTATATACACCTGGTAGAGCGCTTCAGCTAGCGCTCCAGAATGGCTGGTCGTCAGATAACTCGCATCGATCTGGGCTGCCCTCCGGAGCTGCGTAGTATATCCAACGATTATGTGTCTCCATGGAAGAAACCTTTCGGCGTGTGTGGCCGGTTGACTACTATAAATTAAGTGATGGCAATCGCGTCGATTGACACGATTGCCATCACCTCAGTCGTGTGAGCTACGACCAGCTTAGCGATCGTCCACGCCGCCGCGCCGCCAATGACGACCGCTGCTCAGCAAGCCGCAGATCAGCGCCAAACACAGAACGCTCAACGCTCCACTCAGCCAGCCCCAGGGCACGAAGGTCGCAAGCACCAGGAACCACATACACAGCTGGGCCGCCTTCCAGGGATGCAGCCCCGGCACACGCTGCCACTGAAACGCCTGCCGATTCAGCTCGACCTCGTGGCAGGTTTGGATGATCAAGCGCTCGGCTGCCGAGGACGAGGCGACACGCGCGATCAGGTGTTCAACCTGGTGGCGCGTAACCAGCACTTCATAGTGTGAGCACCAGTCGTCAAGGTTGAGCCGCTGGCGCAGATCGGTTGTTGTTTTCTTCCAAGTCATCGTGATTCCATATATTCGCGATTCCCGCGCCAAAATGAATGTCAGATCTCGCGGGAGAGTCTACCACGTGATTCTGGCACGGGGCTGATATGCGCATGAGGCGATCGAGCGGAGCAAGCAGCATTGCCAGTCTTTACTCATCTCAATGCTCTCGACGTTGCTTTATCCATCATCCATTAATGAAGCAGCACAACCGCCCACATGTGGAGTCGAGCAGTACATCGCACGAATCATAGGTGTAGTCGCCAGCCTTCGCTAGAGCGGGATTGACTAATTGCGAGGTGCTCCTCTGTTTGCTTTATGGTGGGACTCACGGTGTGACCTTATAGTGGTTCGGGTTGATGGCGCTAAAAATGAGCGATAACATGGAATAACCAATCACACCAGCCAAGCAACACCACTAAAAGTTAAATTTGATTAATTTTTAACCATCCTCTATACTGATCTGGTCCACCTCCACCTGGATCGGCTCAGCATTCAAACCTGAAGCTCCTTCACAACATTTTTAAGGAAGGCTCGTGAACGTATGCGCTACCACCATCGCCTGAGTTCGTTCGCCGCCCTTGCGCTGACCATACTTGTGCTGGCAGCCCACTCGCCGGTCGTAGCCGCTCACCAACCGCAAAGCAGCGCTCAGGTATCAACCCAGACGATCTGGATCAAACGGCAGCTACGCGCCGCCT
>JAFAYS010000267.1 GCA_019240175.1 Chloroflexota bacterium
CGCTGCATTTCCTGAGGAGGAGCTAAAGAATCTGCAGCGCATCTTCGATCTGGAAGATGCGCAGATCAGCGGCAGCGCGTTCTTAGCTCATTTCCACGAGGAGCACGAGGCAGATATGCGCGCCTGGCTGGCACGCCAAGCAAGCTCCGCGTCCAGCTCATAAACCGCTGAGAACGTTTGACAGCATAGACCATCTGTTCTATAGTCAAGCTTCCAGGGAGACATTCTGAGCTATCAGGAGGATCTTGCGATGTCAAATCATACGTCACAGGAGATCACGTATCAGGCCGGCGATCAAACGGCCCCAGGTTATCTCGCGCTGCCCGCAAGTGGTGAAGGGCCTGGTGTGCTGGTCCTGCACGCCTGGTGGGGTCTGAACGATACAATACGATCCGTGTGTACACAGCTGGCCGACGCGGGTTTCGTCGCCTTCGCGCCCGATCTGTATCATGGCAAGGTCGTCGACACGATTGCCGATGCCGAAGCCATGGCCAGCGCACTTTTCGGCAACAGGGAGCAAGCCATAGCCGAGGTCGCCAGCGCAGTCTCGTTCCTCAACGAGCGTGCCACCCAAACCGGCAACGGCCTTGCGGTGGTCGGCTTTTCGATGGGTGCCTCCTACGCGCTGAACCTCTCGACCACAGCTCCTGAGCATATTCGCTCGGTGGTGATCTTCTACGGCACGGGCGGCGGCGATTTTAGCCAATCGCAGGCAGCCTACCTGGGCCATTTCGCCGAAGACGACGATTTTGAGCCGACAGCTGAAGTCGACGCGCTGGAAACAGAGCTGCGCGAGGCTGGCCGTCCGGTCACTTTCTACCGCTATAGTGGCGCTGGACACTGGTTTTTTGAGCCAGACCGAACTGACGCCTTCAACCAGGAGGCAGCCAGCCTGGCGTGGGATCGCACCCTCGACTTCCTAAAAAATTCTTCCACACACTAAGCTCAAACAAGCAGCTAGCTTTGCGGGCGCAGTTCATCGCTGCGCCCTCTTGTGTGATGCCCGTGCTCGATGATCGATGCAGGTATAAACATTGCAGCGCGTGATCGATAGCCGTCTATAATCACAGCCAGCACACGGGAGATCTGATAATGACGACCCAGGATGATTCAGTCCATGCCCGCGCCGCAGTGCAGCCCATACCTCAGCATTATGGATCACTCACCACCTATGTCTGCGTGCGCGGTGCCGCGCAGTTCCTTGATTTTTTGAAAGCGGCGTTCGGTGCCGTGGAGCGCGGGCGCGTCCAGATTGCAGACGGCTCGATTGGCCATGCGGAAGTCTGGATTGGTAATCGAGTGCTGAATATGTTCGACGCAAAAGCAACCTGGCCGGACATGCCCAGCCTGCTCTCACTGTACGTGGACGATTGCGACGCGGTATTCGAGCAGGCGCTCAGCGCCGGCGCAACCACCATCACCGAGCTCTCTACCAATGCCTGGGGCGATCGGATGGGCCGCCTTCGTGATCCCTTCGGCAATATCTGGTGGATCACAACGCATGTGGAAGATGTCAGCCAGGAGCAAGTATTCCAGCGGATGCAGCAGCCGCACTATCTTGAGCAGATGCGCTACGCCCAGGAGACGATCGATCGTGAGCTAAGCAGCAGGCGCGAAACGGCCCGACAGAGCACAACCAAGCCCACTGCAAGCGGCGAGGAGTGACTCGTGCCGCAACAACTTGAGGTTCACCCCTACAATCCGGCCTGGCCGCAGATCGCCGCCGCCGAGCAAGCGCTGCTCGTAAGCGCGACAGGCGATCTCTTTGTCGCGATGGAGCACATCGGCAGCACTGCTGTGCCGGGCCTGGCCGCCAAGCCGATTATCGACATGATGGGCGCGGTCCAGCAGCTTGACGCCGTCGAGCCGCAGCTGCCGACGCTGGCGGCGCACGGCTACCAACTGGTTGTGACCGACATGCCGCAGCGCTACTTCCTGCGCAAGTACGATCCGCAGCGCGCGCTGATGTTTCATCTGCATATCGTGGAGGCGGCCACATGGGCGGAGCGCAACGAGCGTCTGCTGCGTGACTATTTGCGCGCGCATCCTGACCAGGCCGCTGCCTACGGCAGGCTTAAGCAAGCGTTAGTGCTGCAACATGCTGACGACGCCATAGCCTACACCAGCGCCAAAACCGCTTTTATCCAGTCGATCGTGGACCAAGCGCGTGATGCGCAGGGCTTACCACGTGTTTCTGTTTGGGAGGAATGATCGATTGCAAAACATGAATCTGTAACTACTGGGTTTTGAGCTAACGCCGGCGATGATCCAGGTGTTAGATCTGTCGCTGCATCGCGCGATAGATCGGGGAAAGGCCGAGGCGCTCGTAAAATGCTCGGGCACGCTCGTTAAACTCCCACACGGTCAGCTCTAGCGACGTCGCGCCGTGTGCCCGGCCCCACTCGATCGCCGCCGCTACCAGCGCCTGGCCGATGCCCTTGCCGCGCTGGGCCTCAGTCACAACCATACTATCGATAAACACAATCCGTCGCGGCACAAGCACCTCGAAGGGCGGCGTATCAAACACGTTGACGATCGCAAAGCCCACAATCGCCCCGGCGATCTCGGCGACCTGAATCGTGGATGTTTCGCCGCTGAGCAGATTGTCGAAATGCGCTTGTGGCAGCGAGGTTGCACGCTCGACGGGCTGGAAGAGCGCGGGGTGCGCGGCGGCATGCAGCCCATGTACTTCGTCGGCAATTAGCTTAATCGCTGCGTAGTCGCCCGGCACTGCCTCACGAAGCGTAAAAGTTTGGTCAGGCATAGAGTCTCTCCCTGGTAGAGCTGCTTTGATCGCAGCCAGCCGAACAGCAGCCAGAGTCGCGCCTGCATGATTATGCCATATACACACGCGCTCGTGAACACCTGCCGGCTCACCAGCAATCCACTCTTCATCTTAGCGTGCCAGGCGGCTATGACGAAACGCCTTGAGACCATTGAGGTCGAGCGCTGGCTGACCGGACCGTGAACACCCTATACCAGGGTCGTCTGGGAAGAAAGTAGGCTATTGATTTGATCCGCAGCGGCGTATGATGGCGTAACAGCGTTACGATTATGTATACACG
>JAFAYS010000288.1 GCA_019240175.1 Chloroflexota bacterium
ATTCGCGACCTTGACGAGCAAAGCTGAGCCGGTGCCCGACTTAGGCACGCTGACCGAGCGCGAGCGTGAGGTGATGGCGCTGGTCGCGGGCGGTCTGTCCAACGACGAGATCGCCGAGCGGCTGGTCATCAGCCCGGCGACAGCCAAGACGCACGTGAGCCGCGCGATGGTAAAGCTCGGTGCTCGTGACCGCGCGCAGCTTGTGGTTTTCGCCTACCAGTCTGGCCTTGTCCGACGCAGCTAGCGCGACCAAACCGCCTACTCCACACAGCGTAGTTTCTGCCTCAATCATACTCCGGCGGACGTACACCAAAAGCCTCTTTTGAGGCGACGACAGCTCCGCAACGGCTGTGTACTATCTGCTCAGATGCTTTATTTAGCGGAGGGCAGAAACAATGCAGCGGACGATATCGCAGATCCACCAATGGTTGGCCCGAACATTTCTGGCGGGCTTACTCCTTCAGTTCTACCTGGCGAGCGTGCCCTTATTCGGCGCAGCGTCATTTCAGCCGCACCGCATGCTAGGCGGCATGCTCACCATGCTCGTCTTCCTCTTCCCACTGCTGGCGCTGGCCGGTCGGCTGGGACGGCAACGGATTGGACTTTCGATCCTGCTGGTTGTCCTGACGATCGTCCAGATGCTGCTGCCTTCGCTGCGGGGCAGCATTCCGTGGATCGCCGCACTTCATCCGATCAATGCGCTTGTGCTCATGGGCTTGAGCGCCAGGATCAGTCGGATCGGTCAGATCGATCGGATCGATAGCGCCGCAGCTCAGCAGGCCAACTGAGCCGTTCGGGCCACCAAGCCAGGCCTCAGCACTGAAAGCCGTAGGAATATGAACAAAAGACAGCTCACTACGCTCACATGGATGCTCATTGCGATCTACGCCCTGGTTACCATCGTAAGGCGGAGCTTCGCCCCCAATCTGTTACCAGCGCCGATCAGCACCGCGCTTGTCACGTTCGTGCCGCTGATCTTCATCTTTGTGCATGGTTCGCTCAGCTATCGGCGCAAGGATCTGCTGGTCTTCACAGCCATCACGCTGGTGGTGAGCAATCTCTTTGAGAACATAAGCGTGCTCACCGGCTTTCCGTTCGGGCATTATTATTACAGCGACACCCTGGGACCTAAGCTGTTGCTCGTGCCGCTGCTGATTGGGCCTGCGTATCTGGGAACCGCCTATTTGGCGTGGACGATCGCGCGTGTGATTCTAGGCGCGATCGACTCGCGTTTGCCTGGACATTTCGCCTTTACGGTGCCACTGCTCGCCGCCTTGATGATGGTTGCCTGGGATCTTTCGTTTGATCCGATCTTCTCTACGATCAACCACGCCTGGATCTGGCTGGATGGCGGCAGTTATTTTGGCGTTCCCTTTAGCAATTTCATGGGCTGGCTGCTGACCACTTTTGTCTTTTTGCAGCTGTTCGCGCTTTATCTTAAAAGGCAGCAATGTCTCCCGTCCTCCGCTGCGCAGCCGTCGCGCGTCCAGAGCTTGCAAGCGATCCTCTTCTACGGTCTGATCGCTGCGGGATATCTGCTGAACAGTCTGACGCAAGATATAAATACCACCATCACTGACGCCGCCGGTGTGTTCTGGCGCGTGCAGGACATCTATGTCGTCACTGGGCTCATCGCGACCTTCACAATGGGCACGTTTACCATGCTCGGACTGGTGAAACTGCTGGAAGTTTCGCCTGCGGTTCAAAGCGCATCTATAGAAGCTGCGCCGATCATCCCTGCGCCCTACAGCTTGAAACGTTAGCTCGACTGAGCCATACAAAAAACTGTCTCCATGCGGAGCTTCGTTACTTATTCGAAAGCACTGCGCAGCTATATGTGTCTAGCTACGCTTTTTACACCTACTTGGGGTAATATACGAATCCAATTCGTATAGCCCATACTTATACGCCACCTGCGGCAAGTACGGGCATCAGCACTGAAGCGAGGGCAAGCTATGACGCTTCAACGGATGGACAACGTGCTCATCGTGGTCGAAGACCTTGAGGCTGCGAAGGCGTTCTTTATCGAGCTTGGTATGGAGCTGGAGGGCCAGACGACCGTCGAAGGATCTTGGGCTAGTCTTGTGGTCGGGCTTGAAAACGTTCGATGCGACATTGCGATGATGCGCACCCCAGATGGCCATGGTCGGGTTGAGCTCTCCAAGTTCCACACGCCGGCGGCGATCAAGCCTGAGCCCAAAAACGCCCCCACAAACATGCTGGGCATCCGGCGCATCATGTTCGCCGTCGACGACATCGATGATGTGGTTGCACGCTTGCAGACTCATGGCGCTGAGCTGGTCGGCGAAATCGCTCAGTACGAGGATGTGTACCGGCTTTGTTTCATCCGTCACCCCGAGGGCTTCATTATCGGGATTGCACAGCAGCTCTGACAGGGCGCTGCCCCATGGACTTGCCTGGCGGCAAGCGAGCCCCGGCTTGGCAACCAGCCGTTTACGGGCGTCTAACACATCGTTCGAGCCGACTTGGAAGAGTCGGCTCAACCCATTGTCAGACCCCGATGCATCACAACGTTGAGAGCGTACGTGGCATGCAGCTGATCTCAGCCATTGGCTGGTCGCTCACAATCTATGTTACCACCGCTCTATGAGTCAGCTTAGTGCATACGACACGACAGATCCCATCGGGCGGCAGCTCTTTTTTCTCGCACTCACACAGCTTGATGCACTGCCCCAGCACCTCAGCCTTCCAAGCCGGCACTTTGTCTGCTTCCTCGCCTGTGATGCAACCGCCCAAACCGATGATCAGCTGCATACGCTGGCGACATCACTGCTCAGACTGGGAGTTGCCTACGTATGTGCGTGGGGGCCGGATTGTAGTCGTGTGCATGATCTGTTCGATCTGGCCGTGGTCCAGCACGAAATTGAGGAAGCGCGGGAATATCCAATCATAACCACATGGCACGCCAATGAGACCTTGGATCACGCCTTATGGTTCGCGCTCCGGCTTGCGCATCCCGACGCAATGTACGCACCAAGCTGTCGGGCCGCAGTCTTTGTGTCGGTTGCCAGCCCAATCTGGGACGAGCATATTCAGCGCTGCCTTGCCAATGTGCAGGCATTTGTGAACG
>JAFAYS010000419.1 GCA_019240175.1 Chloroflexota bacterium
ACCTTGAACTGTCCCTCGGCGGTGCTGAGACCGGAGTCAGGCCACAGCAGATCGATGATCTGATCGCGCTGCAGCCAACGTCCGCGCTCGGTAATCAGCAGTTGGAGCAGCTGGCGAGCTTTCTCCCGGCTCCACGACGCGATCTCCTCATTGCCGCGCCAGGCACGGAAACGGCCCAGCAGCTGGACGCGCAGCGTCGCGCCGGGATGGTAGAGCGATGTTGCTCCTGAGTCGGCGGCGATGTTAAGGCCAGGAAAGGCGCGCGTCAGCAGCTGCCGAGCGATTGGTGCGACCTCGGGGATCTCTGTGCCCAGCAGCAGCAGCGGCGGAATCATCTGGCGATCGCAGGGTGTGAAGAGCGTCGGTCGCGTCAGCAGGCACTCATAGTGATAGGTTTCGATCTGTTGGAGCAGCGTCCGCACCACGGTTGCCGCGCGGGTTGTGTCGCCCGCACGCAGCAGCGCGATCGCGCGCCAAAGCTGGATCGCCGCGACGCCGTAGCTATCGCTGCTGGCGCTGAAGCGTGACTCGGCCTCGTTTAGCGCTCCTTCCGCCGACTGTCGCCCGGCGGTGATCTCGGCGATGCCCAGCGCGGTCCAGAGCAGCGCCGCCATCCACTCATCGCCCGTGCGCTCGACGATTGCCAGCGCTTCGCGGGCGTAGGATTCGGCTCCCGGCAGATCGCCGCGAATGCCAGCCAGCAAAGCTAAACCCATCAGCGGCTCGGCTTTGGTGCGGGCCACGCCAAACGCATCGGCGAGCTGCAAGGCGCGCTCATAGCACGCGGCGGCGGTCTGATCGTCGTTCAGCAGGTGCAGGCTGTGGCCCAGGCGAATCTGTCCAACCGCCTCGACGATCGGCGAGCCCAACGTTTGGCCGCGCTGTAGTCCAGCCTCGGCATGGGCTCGCGCCGCCTCGGGATCGCCCAGCCAGCACTCAAGCAGCGACAGCAACAGCAGCGGCTCGCGGTGGGCCTCGGGCGCGTGATCGGCGGCGGCGGGCTGTAGCAAACGATCCACCTCGGTCTGCAAGCGCCGTCTGGCAGCCGCGATCTGGCCGGTGCGCAGCTCGACACGCGCGGCGGTGATCGTCGTGGTCTCGGTGTCGGGATGCATCCGCTCGGCAGCGGCGAGCACCTTGGCCGCCAGCCCGGCGCGACCGCGATTGGTCATGTTCTCGGCCAGCAGATGCAGCAGCGCGGCGCTCTCAACGCGATGGTTGCGGCCAAGCAGCTTGAGCGCGCGCTTGAGCAATTCTTCGGCAGGGGCAGGTCGCACGGTGTCGAGATACACTTGAGCCTGACCACGCAGCGCCTGGCTCTGGCCCAATGCGTCGCGGCGCTGGGCGTAGGCGGCCTCGGTGCGACGATACCAGATCAGCGCCTCGTCGAAGTGGCTCAGCAGGCGTAGCGCCTCGGCCTGAGCGTAGAGCAGCGCGGGTGAGTCGGCTAGCAGCGCGGGCGGCAGCCGATCGAGCCAACTTTTGAGCGTCGCGGCCCGTCCGCTGCGATTCCAGCTCTCGGCGATCAGCGCCAGATGCCCGGCGGCGATCGCGTTCTCACCTGCGGCTAGCTCGTGATACAGCGCCTCCTCGTCCTGGCCCTGTTCGCGATACCACGCGGCGGCGCGGCGATGTAGATCGTTGAGCGGCCCAGCCTGACGCTGCGCCTGCTCCTGAAGAAAATCCTGAAAAAGCTGATGATAGCGGTAGTGCTCCTGGCCGATCGAGAGCAGAAACAGTTCCTCGCCGTGCAGCTTGCGCAAAAACGCTGCGCTATCATCGCGATCCAGCAGCGCGTCGCAGAGCGTGGGATGCAGCACGCGCAAGATCGCGGTGTGGAGCAGAAAGCGCTGGACGTCGGATGGCTGCACGTTGAGGACTTCTTCGGCCAGGTAATCGAAGAGCGCTTGCAGTGAGGGCGACGCGCGTTCCAGCAATCGGGTGCTGGTGCTGTTTTCCGCGCCGATGCCTTGCTGCAGCAGTTGCAGCGCGACGGCCCAGCCTTCGGTGCGCGCAGTCAGCATCTCGGCCTCGGTGGCGCTGATCGATCGACCGTGCGCCGCAAAGAGCGTTTGCACCTCGTCGGCGGTAAACGCGAGATCGTGCTGCTCGATCTGAAGCAGCAGGCCACGCGCTCGCCAGGCGGCCAATCCGGCCAGCGGTGGTCGGCGGCGTGACGCAATCACCAGGTGAATCTGCGGCGGAGCGTGGGCCAGCAACCGCTCGACGAGCGCGCCAATCGCCGCAGCCGAGTCGACGTGCTGGTAGTCGTCGAGTACCAGAAACGTGTCGTGAGGCAGCTCGTCGAGCAGCTCGTTGCACAGCATATCGATCGCGCGCTCGCCCAGGGCCGGGCTCCAGCCGCTGCTCAAACTGTTAAGCACCTGCTCGCCGATGCCGGGAGCGCACAGCCGTAGCGCGCCGATCACATGGCGCAGGAAGCGTACCGGGTCGCGATCTTCGTCGCCCAGCGAGTACCAGCCGAGCGTCCAGCGCCGCGCGGTGAAGAAGCCCGCCAGTGTGGTGCTTTTGCCATAGCCGGTCCCGGCGATCACCAGCGTCAGCGGCACGTCGATCATCCGCTCAAGCAGCGTGCTCAAGCGTGGGCGCACCAGCCACTGGCGACGTGGTCGCGGCGGGATCAGCCGAGTTTGCACCAGCAGCTCTGAGGTCATGCGGTCGTTCTTCCGGGCATGGCGTGGGCTCGCGATTCGGGCATGACGGCATTATACCGCCCTTGCGGGGAAACAAAGGAACAAAGGAACAAGCGAACAAAGACAGGCGAGGGGCGAAGACAGGCGAGGGGCGAAGACAGGCCCTCATCCCCCGCCCTTGCGGGCACCCCCTTGCCCCGAACCTCGCCAAGCCTTTGGCTCGGTTGCGGCAGGCGAGGGGGAAGAGTGGTGCTTGCATTTGTTCTCTGTTCTCTGTTCTTTGT
>JAFAYS010000566.1 GCA_019240175.1 Chloroflexota bacterium
GCCAGCGTGTCAATCGCCGGATCAAGGATGCTGTAGGTGCAGATATACGTCGGGGCCGACGGATATTCAGTCAAATCATACGGCATACGCAGCGCGACCGCGATCGTCGGCACGCCGCTGGCAAGAATCGCATTGACCAGCGCGGCCTGGCCCGGCTGTGCGACAGCGTTGATCGTCCCGACGATCACCAGGTCGTACGCGGCGAGACGCTGGCTCAGCCCGTCGATCTCGCTCGACGTGGGATCGGCGGCCACCACAAACTCATCGGTCGCGGCGTGCAGGGAGCGCACCGACTCGCACAGCCGGCAGGTCACATACGACGAGGTATCGGCGGGCGTGAGATCGATGGTCTGCGGCACCACCACCGCTACGCGCGCATCAGACGCGAGCTTGAGCGGCAGCAGATTGACGTCGTCGCGTACCAGCGTGATCGAGCGGGCGGCGATCTCACAGGCCAGCGCCTGATGCGCCGACGAGCCGATCACTTCCAGCGGCGGCTGTGACTGCTGGGAAAGCCAATCTTTCAGCTCCATGATCCGCATGCCCGAGAGCATTACATCCGACGGATCGAGCAGCGAGCGCCGCGCCGCGTGCAGCAGGCCGCTATAAACATTCTGCGTGATCGAATAATCGCTCTTGAGCAGCAGCAGATCCACGCCCGCCAGTGCCGAGGCCAGCGCATCGATCACCAGATCCGGCCCCTGCGCGATCGCGCCCATGTCGAGCGCGTCGCTGATCACCACGCCACCGAAGCCCAGCTCATCGCGCAGCAGGCCACGAATCAGCGTCGGCGAGAGCGTGGCCGGCAGCGTCGTGCCGTGGTCATAGGCCGGAAACGCGATATGCGCGCTCATCACCAGGCGCACGCCCGCCTCGATCGCGGCCACGAAGGGCGGAATCTCCACCTGGCGCAGCCGGTCGCGATCATGCGGGACGATCGTGATGCCGTGATGCGTGTCGCTGTCGGTATCGCCGTGGCCGGGAAAATGTTTGGCGGTCGCGGCCACACCGGCGGCCTGCATGCCTTGAATCATCGCCGCGCCCAGCCGCGCCACCAGCGCCGGATCTTCGCCAAACGAGCGCGTCCCGATCACCGGGTTCTGCGGATTGATGTTGACATCGCAGGCCGGCGCGTAGTTCACATTGATGCCCATCGCCGCCAGCTCACGGCCCAGCGCGTAGCCGGTTTGAAACGCCAGCTCGGTCGAGCCAGTCGCGCCCAGCGCCAGGTTGCCGGGAAACTGCGCGCCACCGTCGACGGCGATCAGCTGGCCGCCCTCCTGGTCGGCGGCGATCAGCAGCGGCGGATGACCACAGTCAGCGGCGGCGCGCTGAAGCGCGGCAGTCAGCCTGCGGACCTGCGCGGGATTACTGACATTATTGGCGCGAAACAGCGTGATGCCACCGATTGGCTGGCGCTCCAACAGCGCGAGCAGCTCGGGCGAGGGCTCGGTGCCAATAAAGCTCAAGATCAACTTTTGGCCGACGGCTTGTTCCAGAGTAAGCTGCGTTTGAGTTTGGACGGTCATGGATTAGCCTTTCAGCCCGGTCAGCGCGACGCTCTCGAACACATAGCGCTGGGCAAAGACAAAGCCGATCAGCAGCGGCAGCGTCGTCAGCACCGAGGCGGCCATGATCAGCGGCCAGGGCTGCGACACCTGCTGCGGATTATACAGATTATTGATCGCGATCGGCAGCGTGTAGAGCGTCGAGCGCTGAAGATAGATCAGCGGCACCTGAAACGCGTTCCACTGCGCCACAAACAGAAAGATCGTGATGCTGGCCAGCGCGGGCTTGCACAGCGGCAGAATAATGCGCCACCAGATCGTCGGGTGATTCGCGCCGTCGATCATCGCGGCCTCGTCCAGTTCCTTTGGCAGCGTCAGCATAAACTGGCGCAGCAGAAAGATAAAGGTCGCGCCGCCGGCGAAGAAGCCCGGAATCACAATCGGATTGAAGGTGTTGATCCAGCCCAGCCGATTGAAGAGCACGTACTGTGGCACCAGCGTGGTCTGCGGCGGCAGCATCAGCGTCGAAAGCAGCAGCATAAAGACAATGTTGCGGCCCGGCCACTCGATGCGGCTAACCGCATAGGCCACCGCCGCCACTGAGATCAGCGTGCCGCCGACGCCCAGCGCCGTCACAAACACCGAGTTCGCCAGATATTGCAGCCAGTCGGGATCGTTCATGATCTGCGAGTAGGCGGCGAACTGCGGCTGCGCGGGCCACCACACAATCCGCGGCGCGTTAGCCTCGGCGGCGGTCTTGAGCGAGCTGGAGATCATCCAGTAGAGCGGAAACAACAGCATCAGGCTGCCGGCCAGCGCGGTCAGGTAGAGCGCGGCGGTGGAGACCAGCCGGCGGCGCTCGCTGCGGCTGCGCGTCTGGGCCTGTGGCATCGGGCTAGCTACGTTTGATTGGCTGGGCTTCACGGCCTGCATCGTCATCTCCTCTTACTGGGCCTCGTAATAGACCCAACGGTTCGCGATCTGAAACTGAATAACGGTGCAGATCAGAATGATCACCAGAAGCACCCAGGACATCGCCGCGCCATAGCCAACCTCGTTGAAGCGGAAGGTTGCCCGCCACAGGTAGTAGGCCGCGAAATAGGTCGATTGCGCCGGGCCGCCGTCACGCGTCAAAATATACGACTGCTCGAAGATCTGCAAGGTGGCGATCATGCCCACGACCAGGTTATAGAACGTGGCGGGCGTGATCAGCGGCAGCGTGATATGCCGGAAGCGCTGCCAGCGCGTCGCACCGTCGACCTCGGCGGCCTCGTAGAGCTGGCGCGGCACGCCGTTGAGCGCCGCGAGATAGATCACCATCATCATGCCGGCGCTCCACGCCAGGATCAGCACGAGCGCGGGCTTGGACCAGAGCGGGCTTTGATGCCAGAGCGGCAAGCGCTCCGCGCCAGGGAAGCCGCCGTTGATCACATTGGAGACCGCCGCGAAGTTGCCGCGCTGCAAGCCCATAAAGGCTGCGTTGCTCAGTTCAGTCACATAGATCACGGCACGCAGCAGCCAGTTGAACGGCAGCACCACGTTGCTCAGCCAGCCCAGGATCGTGTTGATCACGCCGTTGTTGGGATTGAGCATCAGCCGCCAGGTCAGCAGCATCGCCGCGTTGCCGGCCAGAATCACCGGTAGATAAAAGACCATGCGAAACAGCTTGACGCCGCGCAGCTTCTGATTGAGCAGCAGCGCTAGCGCCAGCCCGACCGCCAGCTGCGTCGGCACGCCGAAGATCGTCATGTAGAGCGAGTTCAGCAGGGATACATGAAAGGCGCTATCGCTCAGCAGCCGCGAATAGTTCTCCAAACCAATCCAGGCGGGCGGATTCGGCAGCGCGTAGCGGGTGAAGCTCCAGTAGAACGAGAGCGCCGCCGGCCCGACCACAAACAGGAGAAAGCCCACGATCCAGGGCGCGGCGAAGGCGTAGCCGGCAAAGGCACGCTCCTGCACCATGCGCGATTTGCCGCTGAGTCGCGTCAGCCAGCTGGCCGCCTGGCCCATCACGACGCTGGAAACCAGAATCAAGATGATTGTTCCCGCGACCCATTTCAGCGTAAACCACATCGGATCGAGCATACCGTGCCTCATAAGTAAGAACAAGGGAACAAGGGAACAAAGGAACAAGGGATTAAGTATATTTTGTTCCTTTGTTCCTTTGCTCTTTTGTTTTATCGTTAGTTGGCCTGAAGTCGGCCAGCGTCCTTGAGCGCCTGGGTGTACTGCGTCTGGATATTGGCCAGGGTCGTGTCGAGGTCCTGGTTATCCTGGAAGTACAGCGGCAGCTCGGCCTGCAAGATTTCTTGCAGCTTCGGCGCGACGCGGACGTCGGCGAAGGCGCGGCCATACTCAGCCATCAAGTCGGCCTGCTTCTGCATGATCGGGTTTTCGATCGTGGCGTCCTTGCGCGGCGAGAACGAGCCGAACAGGTCGTTGTACTTGGCCTGGTTGTCCTTGCTGCCCAGCAGCTTCAAGAACTCGACGGCCAGCTCGGGCTGCTTGGTGTACTGCGGAATGCCCAGCCAGTCGGTGAAGACCTGCACCACCGGCTTGCCGCCCTCGGCGCTCGGCGACGGGCCCATCTCGATCTTGGACCAGACGGCGTCGTCAAGTGCGGGAGCGCCCCAGGCGTTGGCCCACAGACAGGCAACTTCGCCGGTTGCCAGCCGCGAGCCCTGCGCCTCGCCCAGCGCGGCGGTCGTCTCGTTTTCCAGCACGGCGCGGCGACGATCATACATGAACTTGAGCGCGGTCTTGGCCGCCGGTGAGTCGAAGGTCGGCGCGCCCTCGGCGGTATAAAGATCGCCGCCAGCCGCCCAGATGAATTGCAGATATTCCTGCCAGTCCTGCAGATCCGTGCCGATCGTCCACACGCCCGCCTGCGCCAGCTTGCCATCCTTGACTACCGTGGTGGCCTTGGCCTGCGCGACGGCCTCTTCAAAGGTCTTCGGCACGCCGGTCACGCCGCCCTCTTGGAGCAGATCCGTGCGGCACAT
>JAFAYS010000750.1 GCA_019240175.1 Chloroflexota bacterium
CGTCGCGCAACTATGGCGGGCTGGGATTGGGCCTGTATATTGCCCGGCAGATTGTGGAGTCGCTTGGCGGCTCGATTCAGGTAACCAGCGAGCTTGGTGTTAGCTCGACGTTTGTGGTAACGTTGCCGCGAGCCAGCGTGAAGCAGCCGGCACTGATCGATGGCTAGCAGATCCAGCGGGGGAAGGAGTAACGCGCTATGGCGCTGGCGAACCAACCATGCCCAATGATTTTAGTTGTCGAGGATGATAGCGCAATTCGGGAAGTGCTGACCGATGTACTGGAAAGCGAAGGCTACCAGGTCACGAACGCCGCCAACGGGCGCGAGGCGATCCAGCTATTGCGCGGCAGCACGCTGCCCTGTCTGATCCTGCTGGATCTAATGATGCCGGTGATGAACGGCTGGCAGTTCCGCGACGAGCAGCGCCAAGATCCGGTGCTCGCGCCGGTGCCGGTGGTGGTGATCTCAGCCGACAGCGATCTGCCGACCAAGGCTGCGGCGATCCACGCCAATGATTTTCTCAAAAAGCCGATCCAGCTCGATCGACTGCTGGATACGGTTGAGCAGTACTGTGGTTAGCGACGCTGGGAAGGACGATGAGCGTGTGAGCGACCCAAGCATTCTCAGCCTGATCGCCGAGATCGGCGCGGTCGGCGTGCGCATGACCGAGCTTGATGCTGCCGAGGGCGCGGCTGGGAATATTTCGGTGTTTCTCCATAGCCTGGATCAGCTACCCAACTACGCGGAAAAGCGCGGCATGATCGAACTGCCGTGGGCCGCGCCTGAGCTGATGGGCGGCTGGCTGCTGGTCACCGGTGCCGGGCGGCGGCTGCGCGATGTGGCTACCAGTCCGGCCACGACAATCTGCTGGCTGCATATCCAGCGCGGCGGGACGCAGGCAATGCTGTTTGCGGGCGCGGATCTACGGCCAACCAGCGAGCTCAACTCGCACCTCGCCGTCCACGTCGATCAGGTGAAGCAGCGCAACCTCCGCCGGCATGTGGTGCTCCACGCGCAGCCGCCCTATCTGACCTATCTTAGCCACATTGAGCGCTACGGCGAGACGCGGGCGCTGAATCGCCGGCTGCTGCGCTGGCAGGCCGAGACGATCATCGAGTTTCCCGAGGGCATCGCGATGGTGCCGTTTGAGGTGCCTAGCTCACACGAGCAGGCCGAGGCAACGATGTTCGCCATGTGCGAGCATCGCGCCGTGGTCTGGCAGCGTCACGGCATTGTCACGCGAGCCGACGGCAACATCACGAAAGCCGGCGATCTGGTCGAGTATGCCGAGGCCGCCGCGCGCTACGAGTATCTCAACCTTCAAGCCGGCGAGCCCAGCGGCGGCCTTTCCGACGAGCAGATGCGGCTGATCTGCGAGCGCTTGGGCGTCAAACAATCGATTTTTTGAAATTGGCCCTCACCCCAACCCCTCTCCCGCTGCGGCAGGCGAGGGGCTTTTTGTGGTACTCCTTTGTTCTTTTGTTCTTTGGTTCCTTTGTTCTCTCGTCGGCCCTCACCCCAGGCCTTCGGCCTTCCCCTTGCCCGAACCTCGGCAGGCCTCTGCCTCGGTTGCGGCAGGCGAGGGGGCTTTTGCGGTACTCCTTTGTTCTCTGTTCTTTGTTCTGTGTTCTCGTCTAGGTTCTAGGTTCTTGGTTCTTGGTTCTTTCTTGTGCTATCATGCCCGTAACGACCCGAAACGACACCGTTTGCGGGATCTTGGTGTTTGGTGCAACTAGAGCGTATGAAGAAGTTGGACCTGATAGACTAATTGCAAAAAAGAGTAGTGTAAAAGGATAGATAGATGATTGAAGAGCGCAAACGTGAGCGAGTCAAAAAGCTGGAGCCGATTCAGCATATCGAGCGCAACCCTGGCTGCGATTTCGATCTGGGCTGGGTCGAAGAGGTTCACGTCAACCGCAGCGCCGTCGAGCG
The DNA here is from genome assembly GCA_019240175.1 of Chloroflexota bacterium. GTDB lineage: Bacteria > Chloroflexota > Chloroflexia > Chloroflexales > Kallotenuaceae > LB3-1. The sequence continues at coordinate 1,932 of JAFAYS010000750.1, forward strand.
CCGCGCGTCTACGCTGCCGGGACGTCGCAGCGTCAAGCAGGATTGGCAGGCTGCCTGGCTGCTCCGCGCGATCACCTGCATCGACCT
>JAFAYS010000886.1 GCA_019240175.1 Chloroflexota bacterium
CTCATCGAGTAAGGACTGGTCTGCGATTGTAGCACCGCTGAAGACCGAGGGTCAACTCCAAAAATCCGGCCTCCGGCTACGAACCCACAAAATCATCAATAAAATACTCCATTCCTGTGGTATGTTTATTGCTACATGGGGCAGCTTATACAACCCGAGGAGGCACCCTTGCTCACCCTGCGACCTTATCCGGCGCTCTCCGACCGCTTATCTGTCTTTGAGCTGATCGCTGATGTTCCCGGCCACTTTCTGCGCTACAAGCGCACCATGCTTGATATTAGCCATGTGATCGAAGAAACCGCCGCCGCGCATTCACCGGCCTGCTCGCTGTGGGTCGGCTTTCAAAAGTTTTCGTTGTTCGCGGCCCAGGAGCAGCGATACCGCCAGATGGCCCAGTCCTGGGAGCACTGCTGGATCTTCGGCGTGGACGACGCGCCGCTGCCCGAGCTGCCGAACGTGACGCCGGTCGCTGTCGCGCCGGATCACCCGCTGGCCAAAGAATGGTTTGTCGTCGCCGACGGGCCGTCGTTTGGCTCGGCGCTGCTGGCGGCGGATACCAGCGGCTTTGCGATCTCGGATCGCCAGCGCCAGTTTATGGGCCTGTGGAGCGCCGATCCCGCGCTGGTGCGGCTGGCTAGCTCGCGGCTGGCACGCGCGGTCGACGAGCCCGAGCCGTTCTGGAATATCGACTGTGCCAGCACACTGCGCGCCTACGACCACATGGCGAACTGGCTGGTCGCGACGCAAGAAGAGCGCGGCAAAGGCAGATAAGAACGCTCAGAATTCTTCCCCGCGCCACAACCACGATGTGCCCGGAGTTGAAAAATGTATAGCACTGAATGAAGCCCACAGCCCGATGCTGTGGGTTTTGTTTGACTCCCTTCGCCAATTCACACAACTGTACACGTGCTGTATGATCGCCTCGTGAAACGCGCGATGTTCCCGCGCGATTGGCGTGCTATGAGCAAGACAATTATCCAACAACGCAGAGCTTGGCGACGGCGCATTGCCGCGCTGGTGGTGCTGATGGGCTGCGCAAATCTACTTTCCTCGCTGGTGGTACGCGTAGAAGCCCGCGAGCAATTCGTGCGAATGCTGCTGCCGCTAGAAATCGAGCGCGGCTCCCGGCATCTCGCGGTAATCGCCGGGCTGGCGCTGCTGGCGGTTGGGCGTGGTCTGTGGCGCGGACAGCGCTGGACCTGGCGCGTTACGATCGGGTTGCTGGCTGGCTCGGCGATCTTACATCTGGTCAAGGGCCTGGATTGGGAAGAGGCCAGTCTGGCGCTCGGACTGGCTGGTCTGATCATCTGGCGACAGTCCGACTTCCGCGCCCGCTCCGATCCGCCGACGCTGCGTCGTGCCGTTCGCGCGCTGGGTCTGAGCATGATTGGACTGCTGGTGTACACACTGATCGGCGGCGTGATCCTGCGGACGCAGTTTGCCGGCGGTCTCGCGCCGAGCGCGCTCCTGGCCGAGCTGGGCGCGCGGCTGCTGCTCGGCACCGGGCCGCTGCTGCCGCAAACCCACCGCGCGTACTGGTTTCTCGAATCATTTAGCGTGGTTGGCGTGGCGCTGCTGGCTTATCTGATCGGCGCGTTTTTGCGGCCACTGGTCGCCCTGCCCGCCGCCCGCAGTGAGCACGCACAAGCCCAACAGCTGCTGCGGCGCTATGCCGCCTCATCGCTGAGCTACTTCGCGCTGCTGCCCGATAAAAGCCTGTACTTTGGCCAAAGCGTGGCCGGCGTGATTCCGTATCGCGTGGCGGCCAACGTAGCGGTCACATGCGGCGATCCGATCGTCGCGCCTGAAGACCTCACGGCGCTGCTGCACGAGTTTACCGAGCTGTGCGCGCGCTCGGGCTGGGAGCCGTGCTTCTACGAGGTCCAGCCCGAGCAACTGGCGACCTACGCCGAGCTTGGCTTGCACAGCTTGAAGATCGGCGAGGACTCCTGGATCGATCTCAAACAGTTCACGCTCAAAGGCAAGCCGATCGCCGACATCCGCCATGCCGTCTCCAAGATCGAGCGCGAGGGCGTGACCTTTCGCGTGCTGAGCCTGGGAGATCAGACCGCGCTCGCGCCCGGCGATGAGCCACTCTGGACGCAAATGCAGACTATCGCCAGGAGCCAGAGCCGGGCCGACTTCGAGCTGCAATTCTCGATCGGCAGTCTGCCGTCTACGCCCGATCCCGAGGCGCGCTACAGCCTGGCACTCGGCCCCGACGGCGCGACAGTGATCGCGTTTTGCTCGTGGCTGCCGATCTACGCCGCCAATGGCTGGGCGCTCGACGTGATGCAGCGCGCGCCGGACGCACCCAACGGCAGCATGGAGTATCTGATCGCGCAATCGCTGCTGGCCTTGCAACAAGCTGGTGCGGCGTGGGCCTCGCTGGGAGTCGCGCCGCTGGCCGACGCGGATGTCGAGCAAGACGACGAGCGATCGCTGCTGCAGCGCGGCGTACGCTTTTTGTACGAGCATCCGCGTGTCAACGAGTTCTACCGCTATAAGTCGCTGTTTTTCTTCAAGCGCAAGTTCGCTCCCAGCTGGCGCAGCGTGTATCTGGTCTACAGCTCGAGGCTGTCGTTGCCCGGCACGCTCTACGCCGTGCTCAAAGTCCATCTGCCGGCGATCGGGCCGCGCTTGATCACCGATTTTCTGCGCGCGCAGGGCCAGCACAATCTCCAGCGCTGGCAAAGCTGGCTGCGCAGCCGCTTCACGTCCCACGATCAAGCCGAAAGCCCACAGCAATAACCTGCTGCGGGCTTTGTTTGATTGGAGGTTGCGAAGGATGGTCTAGTCGTTGTCGTGACCCGCTGGGCCGAGCACTTCCTCGCCGCCGGGATAGACGAACGAGTCGCGCGGTGCGTAGAAGCACGAGCCGGCGACGACTTCCAGCGGCGACGCGGGACGCAGCGCGTAGACCGGGTGATTGGGATCAAGGAACTCGATCGACAGCACCTTGAATGACGTGACCAGATCGCCGATGTAGGGATAAAAGCCGCTCACCAGCTTTTTCTTGACCTGCGTGACATAGCGCAGATGCCCGGCGGCCACGGATGTTTCGGTGCCAACCTCGGCGCGGCTGCGAATGATCGGCGTGCCATTGACCGAGGTAGTGGCCGTGAGAATATTGCCGTCAAGCTCTAGCGTGGTCGAGCCCGGCGATGCGGGAACGCCGCGCTCGCTGGCATAGGCGCGCACAACCTCCGACGAGTTGAAATAGTGGGTGAAGAAACGGCCCGGCGTGCTGCTGTTGGGCACGTCGAGGCCTGCCAGATCCAGGCCCAGATAGGTCAGCGAATAGGCTCCGAAGCCGGTCGTCTGATCCGCCGAGTCGACGACGTACTGGTTCATGTAGATCGCGTGGTTGCTGGCGGGCTGGAGCTTGGACGGCAGCAACTTGGCGGTGGCTTTGGGATCGGCAGGAATCCAGCTGGTGTACAACATGCGGCTGTTGATCACGAGCTGCGGGGCGACCAGCGAGTTGTTCGACATTGTGACCCTCCTTATGTAGAGCTGACACGCCGATGATCAGCGCCCGAAGCTGCGCCGATCACAAGGGTTTACAGCGGACCCCACTATAAAACAGACCGATCATCGAAGCCATTAGCCTTTCGCCTAGCGCGCCGATCGACGTTTGGCGAACGACGGAGCTACCTGATCGCGCAGAAAAGCGCATGTAAACAGCCGATCTCAAAGCGGTGCATCAAAACTCATAGCCAAACAGCTCGATCTCCCTGGCAAACAGCGTAGCAATCTTTTGGCGCTCCTCGTGGTTGAGCAGATCGCGGTAGTGGCGCTTATCTGTGCGGTAGCC
>JAFAYS010000948.1 GCA_019240175.1 Chloroflexota bacterium
CTGGCAGAAATCCTGGTTTGGACAATAGCCGTACGCTGTTTAGTGGACATAATCGAGAGGTAGTATTTGATCCGGGGAGCACCACGCGTGCTCCTTTTGTTGTTGCCAACATTCGTGAGCCGGAGCAGATTGACCAATCAAGGTGGTGGTACACTGAAAGCAGGGTCTCACTATTGAGGAAGTGCAGCAACGAACATGGCAAGAGTGACGCGCCAAGAGCCGCAGGAAGGGCAAGAGTCGGTCTGGGATTATCCCCGGCCACCACGGGTCGAAGCGACCGAACAGCATGTGCAAGTGATCTTTGACGGCGTGATCGTGGCCGATACACGCCGGGCCAAGCGGGTGCTTGAGACCAGCCACCCGCCGGTCTACTACATCCCGCCTGAGGATGTGAAGCTTGAGTATCTGGTGCGCGCATCTCAGCAGACTCAGTGCGAGTTCAAGGGCACCGCCATCTACTACCACATCCGGGTCGGCGATAAATCCGCCTCAAACATCGCGTGGGCGTATCCCAGCCCGACGCCGGGCTTTGCCACGATCCAGGATCATCTGGCGTTCTACCCGAGCAAGATGGATGCGTGTCTGGTCGATGGGGAGCTGGTGCAGGCGCAGGAAGGCGATTTCTACGGCGGCTGGATCACCAAAAATATTGTCGGGCCGTTCAAGGGCGGGCCGGGAACCTGGGGCTGGTAAAAAAACAAAGCCCGCACCTTGTCCTTTGGCATGCTGCCGTGGGCAAGGTGCGGGCCGCTTGAATCTACCAGAGAATAACCGGTAGTCCGTTGTCAATGCTCTGCTGCGCTGCCGTCTTGAGCACATCTAGCGCCCGGCGCGCGCCATTGCTGGGAACGTTCGCCTGCTGGAAGAGATTTTCGATCTCGGTCAGCTCACGCATCAGCGCATACGACGAGCCGAACGAAACCGCGCTATCTTCCTCAAGCAGCTCCGCGTCCTCGTCTTCCTCTTCGCCGTAGTCGACCCAGATCGGCTCGGCAAAGTCGGCGGGCAGGTAGTAGCCGCCGTCGCCCTGATGCTTGATCAGGTGTGGGAAGCGCGTCTCCGCCTCTTCGTCCCAGATGTCGGCCAGCAGATCGTCGACGTCCTCGCCGTCCACGTTCTGATCGTTGAGCAGCGCCTGCACGTCGTTGCCGCGCTCCAGGTGGGCGGCCAGACGGCGCAGCTGGTACAGATCGTAGAAGCTCTCGATGCCGCCTTCCCAGACCTCGGTGCCGGGCTGCGCCAGCAGATCGACTTCTACACCCTCTTCGCGCAGGAGATCCTGCACATCCTGTAGCCACTCGCGCTCTTCCTCGTACGCCTCGCGGTCTTCCTCGGGCGTGGTGGTAATCATGGAGCCGACCACCAGATCAAGCTCGGTCATTCGCTCAGCCATAGCTGTTTGTTCCTCCTTCAAACCTGCTTATTATACTATAACCACCGGATGGACGAGTTTTGGCTCGCCTTCCACATCTCATGCCAGCGGCTAGTCATCTTTGTCGGGAACGAAGATCGACAGCACGACGCTGACCACGGTGACTACGACCGAGCCGAGCAGCGCCGGAACAAAGCCGTCGACGGTAAAGCCGATATCGAACTGCTGCGCGATAAACGAGGTTAGCAGCAGCATCAGGGCGTTGATCACAAAAATAAACAGGCCGAGTGTAAAAAAGGTGATCGCGCAGGTCATGCCTTTGAGGATCGGGCGAACGATCGCGTTGACCAGACCAAAGATCACCGCGACGATCAGCAGATTGATCAGCGTTTGCGTCGACGGAAACTCTCCCGGCGCAACGCCTACCAGATCGACGCCGTCTACCGCCGCGACCGCAATCAGCAGCGCAGCCGCCGTTATCACCAGCCGCAACACAAGCCGTCCCATCGTGCCTCCTTGTGCAAAGGGGATGTGCGCGCAGTGTAGCATAACGAGAACCAAGAACCAAGAACCAAGAACCTAGAACCAAGAACCAAGAACCTAGAACCAAGAACCTAACGAAGGAACAAGCGAACAAACGAACCGGCGAACAAAAATCTAGTACCGAACTTCCTTTGTTCTTTTGTTCATTTGTTTCCTTGGTTTGCCCGAAGGGCAGCCGCTGGCACATCCTGTGCTGCTGTAGGGGCAAAGCATCGCGGGAGCACGAATAAGTCATGCTATAATGAGCATACGACGAATGTGGTTTGCGGCATATCAAAGCCTCAGAGCCCTACTGCGCCAAGATGTGGCCCGGAGGATATAGTTTTAAGGAGCAATTCAATGACGAATAAGGCGGTTGACGCTACGCCTGCTGAAAAGGGCCTGGAAGGAATTATTGCGGCCAAGACGGCAATTAGCTACATTGATGGTCAGAATGGGCGCCTATTCTATCAAGGCATCGAGATCAACGAGCTAGCTGAGCACTCGACCTTTGAGGAGACGATCTATCTGCTCTGGCACGGCGCGCTGCCGAATCGCCAGCAGCTCGCGGAGCTGGAAGCGCAGCTCAAGGCTCAGCGCGGCATTCCCGATGAGCTGGTGCAGATCATGCAGCAGCTGCCCAAGACGACCACGACGATGCACGTGCTGCGCACGGCGGTCTCGGCGCTGGCCGGCTTTGTCGAAGATGCCGACAACACCTCGCCGGAAGCGCTGGTTAAGCACGCGATCTGCTTGACGGCCAGCTTTCCCTCGATCATCGCCGCCTGGGGCCGCATCCGCGACGGCAAGGACGTGCTCCAGCCGCGCGAAGATCTTGGCCACGCGGCCAACTTCCTGTACATGCTCAACGGCGAGGTGCCCAACGAGCGCGCCGCGCGCGTGCTCGACATCGCGCTGATCCTGCACGCCGACCACGGCCTGAACGCCTCGACGTTTGCCGCGCGTGTCACGGCCTCAACGCTCTCGGACATGTTCTCGTCGATCACCTCGGCGGTCGGCGCGCTCAAAGGCCCGCTCCACGGCGGTGCCAACGAGCAGGTCATGCGCATGCTGCATGATGTGAAATCGTCGGATCGGGTAACGGCCTGGCTTGACGACGCGATGGCCAACAAGAAGAAGATTTCGGGCTTCGGCCACCGCGTGTATCGCGCCGACGACCCGCGCGCGCTGATTCTGCGCCGCATCTCGCAGGAGGTTGGCGAGGCCAACAACAACTCGCTGTGGTATGAGCTGTCGGAGCAGATCGAGAACCGCATGGGCGAGCTGAAGCCGAATCTGCCGATCAACGTGGACTTCTACTCGGCCTCGACCTATCACGTGCTCGGCATTCCGGTCGACTTCTTCACGCCGATCTTTGCGATCAGCCGCGTGTCCGGCTGGACGGCGCACGTGATCGAGCAGATGGCTAACAACCGCATTATGCGCCCGGAGTCGCTGTACACCGGCCCGATGGATGTGAAGTACGTGCCGATCGACGAGCGCGGCTAGTTTTGCTGGCTGGCTGTGCGTCGCGACGTGATAAACTATACATTGGTTGGCGGTCTGAGCCGAAGCTAGAGCGTTCAGGCCGCCTTTGTTGCGTACATAAGGGAAGATCTATGCTTGATTATTCTGGTGTCGCCACTGGCCAGAGCACACTGGCGGATCTGGCGCAAGACCTGACGGTTGACGATCTCCGCACATTGTCCGACGAGATGGTCGATACGATTTTGTCGATCATCGAGGATGCGACCGACGCCGACGTGGTGTTTGAGCCGCAAGATCCCGACGCCAACGACACCTTCTCGGCATCGGCAGACGAGGCCAATATTGCCTGGACGCTGGGCCATGTGGTAGTGCATACCACGGCCAGCTCCGAGGAAGGCGCGGCGCTCGCGTCGTCGCTGGCGCGCGGCGTGCCGGTCGAAGGGCGCTCACGCTATGAGACGCTCTGGACAGATGTGACGACGATTGAGCAGGTGCGTGAGCGGCTGGAAGAAAGCCGCCGTATCCGCAAGGCCTTTTTCGACACCTGGCCCAACCAGCCGCATTTCGACGTCACCTCCACGCCGATCCCGCGCTTCGGCCCGATGGATGCTCGCGCGCGCTTTCTGCTGGGCCTGTTCCACGAAGACTCGCATCTTGAGCAGCTGCGCGAGATTATGCGTCAGGCGCGTGCAGCCCGTGGAGCGTAGCCGCTCCTGATCCGCCAACAGATTGCTTCTGGCCTGCGCTCTCACAGATTAAGCTGTGGGAGCGCGGTTTTTTAACTTTGATCAGGACTGAGGATTCGTGATGTACCGTATCTTGTGTGGGAGACTTAGCTTGATGATCGCTTCCGCGCAAGATACAAGACCGCCAGATAGGGCTTGGTGACCGCTCCGCCGTAGCTGGCATCGATCAGATCCGCCAGCGCTTGAAAGAGCTGCCTGCGCTGCTCAGGCGGCAGATTGCGATGGTCGGAGTAGGTGTTGAGCAGGCGAATATGCTGCTGGGCTGTGTAGGTTTGCGACCAGGCGTAGGTTTTGACGACGACCGGCTCAAACAGTGCTGTTGCGTTAATCCTGGCAGCCGTCGCCGCGATCCGCTCTTCCAGCGCTGGACTGTCTGGGACATTGTTCCACTGCGGCACAAAGCGCCGGTAGATCGCTTGGGCCTCGGCGAAGAAGCCGGTGACGGGCGTGGGATGCTCGTTCGAGAAGATCGCGAGCCTGCCGGTGGGCTTGAGGATCTGCGCCGCTTTTGGGTAGCCGACCTCCGGTGGTATCCAGTGAAACGCAGTCGCCGACATCAGGAGATCGAAGGTCGCGGGCTGGGCCGGCCATTCTTCAAAGGCGGCCACCTCGATCCTGACCTTGGGATAAGGTCGGCAGCGCTCGGCGGCACGCGCAGCCAGTGCCGGGCCAATGTCTAAGCACAGCATCCCGTAGCCGCGCTGGGCAAATGGCAGCGTCGCCTGGCCCGTGCCGCAGCCCACTTCGAGAATCCGCGCTTCGTCAGGGCTTGGCAGCGTCGCGGCGATGTCGTCGATCAGCGCGGCGGGATAGCCGGGCCGGATCGCGTCGTAGTCGTCGGCGACATCATCGAAGAGCGACCGCAGCGTGCGTGGACGTTGATCAACCGGCTCCATAGCGCCTCCTCACAGTGCAGGGCGAGGATACTGCATGGGCGTATGTGAGTCAAGGCACAAGGGAATGATCGTGGCTAGTAGTACAAGAGCTTCTGGCTCCTAAGGTTCAGGTAATTCTTCGGGAGCGTAAAAATAGTCTTGTTCGACTTTTTTAAGCCATCCTTCCTGATCCGGAAATAAAAAATTATGATCGATACCAGCCAACTTCAGAAATTCTATTGCCTCAGGTATAGCATCTTTCGGAATCAAAACTTGTTGAACATGTTTAGCGCAGATTTTTTCTAATGGTTTGTTGCTATTTCCATGAACTGTAAAGAAGCCACGTTGCACTCGAATACGCTCATTTGGTGTGGGAGAAAAGAATGGCATAGGATATTCAAAGGGCCAATTTCTATCTCTTAGAAATTTTTTATAGTAATCCATATCAGGATCAATATGGAAGTCTCCAATAGATTTGTTATTATCACCTCTAGCTCTACAAGCTAAGGTAAATGGGTTTAGTATCCAAATACATGGGTTGTCGAGTCTGCTACTGCTGATTGCAAAGAAAAGTGCAACAGCAAATCACTCAGTCCAATCTAGCAGTCGAGTTGCAGTTCCATAATGTTGCATATCTACAACATGTGTCCAAGAGCCTGCTTGAGGATTTGCCATTCGGGTTCTTAGATAGGCTTTATATATATTTGCTTCTGCCTCTGGCTTAAGAGGTCGACGGAAGAGCTTTGGTACGAGGGCGTAAGTAGAACATGAAACACCCCGGTACCACGCACCCGAGTAAGAACACTTTAGTTCTGCTTGTGCCTGCTTAAGTTGTAGAAGAAAATTATTCCAGGTAGACATAATATTTTTAGGTGGGCGGGACCTGGACTCGAACCACCGACCTCCATCTTATCATGATGGCGCTCTAACCAACTGAGCTACCCGCCCATTCGGTAAGTTTAGCACATAATCTAAGCACAATACTTACAATAATCTATGCATATGTAACTCGATAGCACAGATCAGTAAAAGGTGTGATCATAGAATTAATAAGCACCTTATGGACTTGTGATTTATCAAGTCTGAAGTTGCCTAGACCAAACAATTTGTGGATGTTATTCAAAACGCCTCTATAGTCCGAAGAAAAGGTTGTTGTGTATCTTGGATAAGATTTCTATGGTGGGGCGTACGCTGGTTGTACGCCCCCTGCGATCTCGTTCAGCAGCGTCTAGCCCTGGTAGCCGGGCGGCTCTAGCCGGAACCAGTAGAACGAGTGTGGCCCCAGCGTGATGAAGTAGGGCAGCTCGCCGATCGGCGGGAAGCGCGTCTCGCCAAACATCTCGACGGGCGTCCAGCCGTTGTAGTGCCGGAGATCCAGCTCGGCGGGCTGCGTGAAGCGCGACATATTGTTGACGATCAGCACGTGCTCCTGCTCGTAGTTGCGCGTGTAGACCAGCACCTTCTCGTTGGCCGGATGGAGGAAGTTGATGTTGCCGCGGCCAAAGACCTTGTAGCGCTTGCGCAGCCGGATCAGTCGCTTCATCCAGTTCAGCAGCGAGCTGGGCGTGCGTAGCTCTGCCTCCACGTTGACCGACTGGAAGCCATAGACCGGATCGTTGATCACCGGCGCGTACAGCCGGGCGCTGTCGGCGCGCGAGAAGCCGGCGTTACGGTCGCCGCTCCACTGCATCGGCGTGCGCACACCGTTGCGGTCGCCCAGGTAGATGTTGTCGCCCATGCCGATCTCGTCGCCGTAGTAGATGATTGGCGAGCCCGGTAGCGAGAAGAGCAGCGAGTTCAGCAGCTCGATCCGGCGGCGTCCATTGTCGAGCAGCGGCGCGAGGCGGCGGCGAATACCAAGATTCAGCTTCATGCGCGGATCTTTGGCATACTCTGTCCACATATAATCGCGCTCTTCGTCGGTCACCATTTCCAGCGTCAGCTCGTCGTGGTTACGCAGGAACAGGCACCACTGGCAGCTTTCGGGAATGTCGGGCGTTTGTTCGAAGATATCGATGATCGGGCGGCGCTCCTCGCGGCGCAGCGCCATGTAGATGCGCGGCATAACCGGGAAGTTAAAGGCCATGTGGAACTCGTCCGCGTTGCCGAAGTAGGGCAGCAGATCGGCGGGCCACTGATTGGCCTCGGCCAGCAAGATGCGCCCATCGTAGCGCTTATCGAACTCGCGGCGCAGCTCCTTGAGATACGCATGTGTCTCGGGCAAGTTCTCGCAGTTGGTGCCTTCGCGCTCAAACAGATACGGGATCGCATCGGCGCGGAAGCCGTCCAGCCCCATATCGAGCCAGTAGTTCATCACCTTGAGGATCGAGCGCCGCACGCGTGGATTGTCGAAGTTCAGATCCGGCTGATGCGAGAAGAAGCGATGCCAGAAATACTGATTGGCCTCGGGGTCCCAGGTCCAGTTTGAGCGCTCGGTGTCGAGGAAGATAATGCGCGCGTCCTGATAGCGCTCCCAGGTATCGCTCCACACGTAGTAGTCGCGGTAGGGCGAGTTGCGATCTTTGCGGGCCGCCTGGAACCAGGGATGCTCATCCGATGTGTGATTGATCACCAGGTCGCTGATCACACGCATGCCGCGCTGATGCGCCGCTTTCAAAAACTGCTTGAAATCGCGGACCGTGCCATAGTCGGGATTCACCGCATAGTAGTCGGCGATATCATAGCCGTCGTCGCGCAGTGGCGATGGATAGAACGGCAGCAGCCAGATACAA
>JAFAYS010000983.1 GCA_019240175.1 Chloroflexota bacterium
GCCAGCGTGCGCGCGTTGACCTGGATCGTGCCGACCTGCGTCTTGCTGGGGTCGCTCGGATCAACCACGATTTCGCCCGCGACCTGGTCTGTCGTGCCGACCACCGTGAAGGGCGCGTTGTTGAGCACCTCGTCGATCACAAAGCGCGCCTCAGACTCGGACTGCACAATCTGCGCAACAATCGAGCTGCCGGTCGTGGCGGTGGAATCTGAAGTGCCGGCTGCGGCGGTATCAGTGGCGGCGATGTCGGTTGGTGTAGTTGCGGCGGTGCTGGCGGCGGTCGTGGGCTGCGCGCTGGCGCTGGCTACCGGAATCGCCGCGATCGGAGCGCTGGCCTGCTCGGGAGCACGAAAGGTGGAGTAGGCCAGGCCGCCAAAAATCATGATTAAGCCGAGCACAGCTGCGGCGATAAGTTTCTGCATGGTTGTCATTGGAATAAACTCCTTTGCTAATCGGTTTCTGTATGTTTCTCAGGATACCGATCAGATGTTTAGAAAATATTCAGAACTCTTAGGCAAGATATGTAGATTTTGTGCAGATCGCCGCGTGATGGGTATAAAAAAGCGTGGAGGAATTTTCCTCCACGCCGCGTGTCGCTATTGAACGTGAACTGTTTACGCGCCGCACTGGTAGAGCGTCGAAGCGCGATCCGGCCCACCGAAGCCGCGTCCGTCGTTGGTCTGGGCAGTGGTGCTGGTGGTCAAGCCCAGGCCGGCCTGATCCACGACTGTGCACGACGATTGCAGGTAGCTGGTGATGCTTGAGCCAGTGTTGCCGCGACCGCCCATGCCGCCCCACAGGACGTAGCGCACCTCGCCATCCGCGACCAGCTGCGCCAGATCCTCGCCGTCGATCACCGGATCGCCGCCGCTGAAGCCGCCGGCATACAGCACGGGCCGTCCGGTCGCTAGCACGTACTGCGAGCCCTGGTTGGAGCTCGGCACAACCACCAGATATTTCGTATCTTGCGTGTTGGCTTGAAGATATTCCAGCAGCGCCGAGTTCACGCTATCCCGGCCCATGCCGCCATCCATCGGCTGGCCGCCATCAGTAGGAGTGTTGCCTGTGCTGGTGGTGGGCGCGCCGGGGAACGTGCTACCGGGACCGCCACGAAAGCCGCCGCGTGCGCCAGTGCCGCCGTAGGCCTGCGTCATCGCGCCGCTGGTATCGGCGTAGGCCGTGGTGAAGCCGGACCAGACCGTGGGGATCGTCAGCAGGGCCGCCGTCAGGAGCGCGAAGCTCAGGCGCGGGATCGAGCCGAGGTTACGCCGCAGACCAATCAGCAGCAGGCCCAGGCCCAGCACCGCCAGCACGATCGGCAGCGCGACCCACCAGCCCAGCGCCTGGTACATGCCGACCGCGTAGACTTGGAAGGCCAGCGTCACGCCCGCCGCGACCAGCAGCAGCGCCGCCGCGCGGATCGGATAGGCTGCGTGCAAGCGCCACAGCCAGGTCAGGCCCATGGCCACGATCGCCGCCAGCGGAGCGCCGAGCATCGCTAGGTAGTACTGGTGGAAGAAGCCCGCGATGCTGAAGAAGACGGCGCAGGTCAGCAGCCAGCCGCCCCACAAGATCAGCCCGCGATGCAAGTTCGTCTGCGGCTTCCACCAGGCAACGCTGGCCGCCATCGCCACGATCATGATCAGACCGAAGGGCAGCAGCCAGCTCACCTGCGCGGCCAGACCCGACTGGAACAAGCGCAGCACGCCGGGATTGCCAGTGCCGAACGAGCCGCCCGCGCCGCCAGGACCACCGAAGCCGCCCGCAGGTCGGTTGCCACCATCGGGGAATTGTCCATCGTCGCCGGGTGCGAACGGAGCTTGAGCATTCGGGTCAGTCGTTGCCGGCGGAGTAAGGCCGTCGTCGCCGGTAGGATTGTTAGCGCGGGGCGCGCCACTGCCGCCAGGACCGTTGCCGACCAGCCGTTGGATGCCGTTGTAGCCAATGATCAGATTCAGCGCCGAGTTGTTCTCGCTGCTGCCGACGTAGGGCCGCTGATCGGCGGGCGTGAGATCGACGATCACCGCCCATGAGAGCGCCACCGGAATCAGCACCAGCGTCGCGAGGCCGAGATGCACGATCTTGCGCCACCAGCCCTGCTCGGAGCCAAAGAAATACAGCGCATAGAAGGCGGGCAGCGGCAGCAGCGCCTGCATCATCTTGATATTGAAGCCGATTCCGACCAGCACCGCGCCCAGCACCAGGAAGCGCAGCCGGCGCGTCTCGGTCGCGCGGATAAAGGCCCAGGTCGCCAGCAGCAGCGTGAAGATCAGCGAGGCGTCGGGCGTGTTGTTGCGCTCGACCGCGATCGCGACGGGCGTGACCGCCAGCGTGAGCGCCGCCAGCAGACCAGCCGCGTTGCCGAACCAGCGCCGCACCAGATAGAAGACCAACAGCACCGAGCCGATGCCGCTCAGGATCTGGGGCAGCACCACGGCAAAGCCGCTCACGCCCAGAAAGTAGGCTGAGATCGCCTCAAGCCACAGCCCGACCGGCGGCTTATCGATCGAGACCGAGCCGCCCGGCTCAGCCGCGACAAAGAAAAAGTTATGCCACGATTGCAGCATACTTTCGATCGCGGCGGTGTAGTAGGTGTTCGACTGGCCGATCGCATCGATGTTGGCGAAGCGTAGCACGGCGGCGAGAATTACAATTGCCGTCAGCGCCAGTGTTGTCGGCGTGAGGCCAAGCGGAAGCTGGAGACTGCGCCAGCCGATGCGCTCCTGCGTCGTGCCTGGCATAGAATGCGACGATGTCGACATGATCACAAACTCCTCTGAAATGCTGCATCAGGCGTACGGTTGGCGAATCAGCCTGCGTACGGTTGCTCTGCTCCGAAGCATACAGAGAAGATGTTTAGAAGATGTTAGGGTTCGATGTGGAAAGTATAAGTCTGTGGGCTGGTGAGGTGTTCGGGGCGTATGCAATACGCCCCTACGAATCGTGAAGCTTAGCGCGCGTAGTCGTAAAAGCCCTTGCCGGACTTGACGCCCAGCAGCCCGGCGTGGACCATCTTGCGCAGCAGCGGGCAGCAGCGGAACTTCGAGTCCTGGTAGCTCTGGTAGAGCACGTCGAGCGAGTGCACCACGGTGTCCAGCCCGATCAGATCCGCCGTTTCCAGCGGGCCCATGGTGTGACCGTAGCACTTTTTGAAGATGTCGTCGACTTCTTTGGGGTTGGCCACCTGATCCTGGACCACAAAGGCGGCCTCGTTCATGTACAGATGCGAGATGCGATTGGCGACGAAGCCGGGATAATCGTTGACCAGGATCGCGTCTTTGTTGAGCTGGGCTAGAAAAGCTGTTGCAGCGGCGATCGTCTCTTCGGAGGTGTAGAAGCCGCGGATCATCTCGATCGAGGTTTTGAGATACACCGGGTTCATGAAGTG
>JAFAYS010001174.1 GCA_019240175.1 Chloroflexota bacterium
ACGGCACCGACACGCAGTACAACACCGTCGCCGGCAACTACTTTGGTGTCAGCGCCGACGGCACCAAATCGGTGCCGAACACGGGCAGCGGCATCACCTTCGAAGATCGCGTTGACTCGAACTATGCCTACAACAATGTGATCGTCAACAACGGCACCAGCGGCATTTTCTTCTTCATTCTGGCCACGCGCAACGAGGTCGTCAACAACAAGATCGGCGTGGGTCCCAACGGCACAACACCGATGCCCAACGGCACGACCACCGAGATCGACCCGTACTACGAGCGTAGCGGCGTGGTGATCATGGGCGGTAGCCAGCACAACCTGATCAAGGGCAACATTATTGCCAACCATCCTGGCGACGCGATCATTCTCAAGAACACGTCGAACGATGAAAATGGTCAGTACGGCGAAACGTTCTACAATACGCTCAGCCAGAATACGACCTACAACAACGGCGCGACTGAAGAAGATGACGTCGAAGGTGATGGCATTATTCTCAAGCCGTTCTACCACAGCAACAACACCGTAACCTATCCCAACGAGGGCATTCGCCAGCCGACGATCAGCGCCGCCGCGACAAATCAGGTGCGCGGCAATTCCAAACTGCGCTCCAACGCGGCCTGTGCTAACTGCACGATCGAGATCTTCATCGCTGATAAAAGCTCGACCAATGATCCGAGCGGCGATAACGCCGGCGAAGGTCGCACCTATGTCACCAACGGCACGACCGACAGCAGCGGCAATTTCTCGATCGGCGTCTGCGGCACGACGACGCTGAACCAGGGCCAGATCGTGACCATAACCAGCACCGACACCAAGGGCAACACGTCGCAGTTCAGCGCTAATGTGGCGGTCGGCGCGGCGGTCACGCCCGATCCGTGTGCTGAGCCGAGCCCAACGCCGAGCCCGTCGCCAAGTCCGTCGCCGACGCCGAGTGCGACGCCGAGCCCAACGCCGAGTCCGTCGCCAAGTCCGTCACCCAGCCCGTCACCAGGACTGCCGCTGCCGCCACGAGTCTGGTTCCCGCTCGTCAAGCCCTAGGCCGGCAGCGCTGCCCCGATGATTGTAATTCACACAGTGTGAATCGCGATCGTCGGGGCATCTCGCTCGGGAGCGTATCATCTGGCGGATAATCTGCGTTGTGAAGGATAGACACATAGTATCCACAACACAGCGCGGATCACGGTGATTTGGAATCTGTTGATAGTGTTGATAAACAGCGGTAAAGGTTAGGATCGATGCTGATTTGCTTCAACGGAATTGACGGCTCGGGCAAAAGTCTACAAGCGCATAAGCTGATCGAGCAGCTCACGGCGGCGGGATATCCGGCGGTGTATGTGTGGAGCGGCGGCAACGCGCCTTTAACCAAGCCGCTGGCGCGGATGATCAAGTCGACTCTGCGCCGCCGATCGACGGGCGCGCCCAAGGAAGAAGCGCCGCAGCCGGCAAAGGAACCCGACTCAGAGTATCGCTCGTATTTGTCGTTTACCCAGGGCGTCTTCAAACGACCGTGGGTACGCACGCTGTGGCTACAGCTGTCAATGTTGGAGCATATGGGCGAGATCTGGACCAAAATCGTGCCGCATCTGCTGGCTGGCAAGATCGTGGTCTGCGACCGCTACATCTACGATCGGCTGGTCAACATTGCGGTGCTGTGCAACACCGGGCCGGAGCTGCTCCGGCGACAGCTGTGGCTAGCACGGCTCTACTGGGTGCCGAAGCCCAACAAATGGTTTTTTATCGACGTCCCGGCAGATGTCGCGTTTAGCCGCAAGGACGATGTGCCGGACGTGCTGTATCTTGAGCGGCGAGTTCCGCTCTACCGCACCATCGCCGATGCGTTCAAGCTTGAGCGTCTGGACGGCACAGCCGATCCCAACGAGATCGCGGCGCAGGTCTGGCAAAGTGTTCAAGCTGCGCTGCCCAAAGCGCCGGCTGCCACACTGGAAAATCACTCGGCTGAGATGAGAAGAAGGTAAAAGCGGGAATGAATCACACACCAGCGCTTTCAAAAGCGAATCTGCTCGATCTCGCACGGCGACCAATGGCGATCGTCCTGGCGATGGTTGGAGTCAGTCTGCTCTACGGCATGGCGCTTGGCTCCTCGATCCAGCCGCTGTGGCTGATCGCTGCGCCGATTGCGGCGGGCGTGGCGCTGGCGGCGATCTTCAAGCCGGAGCTGGCGGCGATCGCGCTGGTCGGCATCACCTGGGGCTACATCTCGGAGACGGCCAACAAGTTTCATGGCGTGCCGTCGCTGACCAAGCCGCTGGTTGGGCTGCTGGCAGCCGCGCTGATCGTCCGGCGCTTCACGGGCAAGCGCACACCTTTTGTCACCGACGCGACGACCTGGTGGATGCTGAGCTACTTCTTTGTGATCTGCCTGGGCCTGATCTACGCGCGCTATCCCGACCGTGTGCTGCTGCTGGTCAACGATTTTGCCAAAGACTTCGTACTTTTTCTGGTGCTGATCAATCTGCTGAGCACGACCAAAAGCTTCGAGCGCACGATCTGGCTGCTGCTGGTAGTCGGCGCGGTGCTCGGCTCGCTGACGATGTACCAGGAAGTCACGCACAACTACGAGTCGACGTTTGGCGGCCTGGCGCGCATGAAGCTGGCGCAGATCGCCGAGGGCATTCAAGATCGTCCGCGCGCGGGTGGCCCGACCAGCGAGCCGCTGGCTTTTGGTCAGCAGCTGCTGGTGCTGGTGCCGTTTGGGCTGTGGGCGATGATCCACGGACGCTCGCTGTTTGCGCGCGGCTTCGCGGCCTACGCGACGATCGCCTGTCTGGCCGGCGTGGGCCTGAGCTTCTCGCGCAGCTCCTACCTGGCGCTGGCGGCGGCGCTAGCGCTCTTCGCGCTGCATATCCGGCTGAATCCGCGCTACATGCTGCTGATGGTCATGATCGGCGGCGTGCTGCTGTGGACCGCGCCGCCTGAGTTCACGGCGCGCTTCCAGACGCTGCAAAACCTGCTGCCCGGCGACGCCTTCAATCCCGAGGATCAGGGCGTGCAGAGCGAGGCCTCGTACGAGATGCGCTCGATTCAGCTGGGCATCGCCTTCGATATGTTTGCCGACCATCCGATCGTGGGCGTGGGTGCCTGGAACTTCAGCCCGCTCTACCCGGAGTACGTCAACAAGCGCGGCAGCGCGATCGCGGAAGGCTTCGGGCCGCCGCACAACTATTATCTTGAGATCGCGTCCGAGCATGGCGTGATCGGCCTGATCACGATCCTGGGCGTGCTGGTGCTGGCCTTTGTGCGGCTGCGCACGGCTCAGCGGCTCTTCATGCTGCTGGGCGATACGCGGCTGTCCGAGCTGGCGGTCGCGC
>JAFAYS010001194.1 GCA_019240175.1 Chloroflexota bacterium
TGGCCTCCTCGTTGAGCTCACGGTAGCTCAGCTGCGCGGTATCGAAGATCACCGCCGTCGCGTCCGGCGTGCGCTCGGCCTGGCGCTCAAACAGCTGATGCATACACGCCATCCGCTCATAGTCGGCGCGCGTATCGTTCCAGGCGGCCAGCGTTTGCTCACGATCGGCCTCGGGCAGCAGCGGCAGATCCCACAGCCGCCGCTCGGGATTGTCGACCGCCGCCAGCATCAGCGTCTCGAAATGGCGCAGCAGGCGCACGATCGACGCGGACTCAAAGAGATCGGTGTTGTACTCAAGGAAGCCGACCAGGCCGTCGGCGCTGGTCTCAAGATACAGCAGCAGATCCAGCCGCGCGGTCGCCGTGTCGACGTTGAAGGGCCGCGCCTCCAGACCGCTAAATTCCAGCATGTTGCCCGACAGCTGCTGCAGCACAAACATGACCTGGTAGAGCGGATTGCGGCTGGCGTCGCGCTCAAGCTGCAACGACTCGACCACCATCTCGATCGGCACCTGCTGATGATTGAACGCGCCCAGCGTCACCTGGCGCACGCGCTGCAGCACCTCGCGGAAGCTGGGATTGCCCGCCAGATCGGTGCGCATGACCACCGTGTTGATGAAGCAGCCCAGCATGCGCTCGATCTCGGGCTGGCTGCGCTGAGCCACGGGCGTGCCCACGGTGATCTTGCTCTGGCCAGTGTAGCGGCTGAGCACGCACTGAAAGCCGGCCAGCAGCGTCATGAAGAGCGTGGCATCTTCTTGCTCGCTCAGGGCCTTGACCTTATCGGCGAAGGCTTGCGAGAACTTGAACTTCTGCTTGGCTCCGTTGAAGGTTTGCGCCGGCGGTCGTGGTCGCGCGATCGGCAGGTCCAGTGGCGCGAGATCACCAGAGCCGTTGGGCGCGAGCTGCTGCTTCCAATAGTCCAGCTCAACCTGCACACGATCGCTTTGCAGCCACTTGCGCTGCCAGTCGGCAAAATCGGCGTACTGGATCGGCAGGGCGGGCAGCTGCGGCGTGGTGCCGGCCACATACGCGTTGTACAGCGTTTGCAGCTCCTGCATCAGCAGCGCCTGCGAGCCGTCGAGCACAATGTGATGGCTGATCAGCACCAGCATATGCTCAGCTTCGGCGAGACGAATCAGCAGCGCACGAAACGGGCAGTCACGCGTCAGATCGAAGGGCTGCTGTGCCGCCGCCAGCGCCGTCTGCGTCATCTGCTCGGTGCGCTCAGCCTCGGGCAGCAATTGCAGATCGACGATCAGCAGCCGGGTACCCTCTGGGTGCGCTGCGGCTGACTGGATCACCTGCTGCGGCTGGCCGTCGACTGTGACAAACGTCGTGCGCAGAATTTCGTTGCGGCGCACAACTTCATTGATGCTGCGCTCAAGCGCGGCCACGTCGAGCTTGCCGGTCAGGATCAGCAGCATCGGCATGTTGTAGTTGGCGCTGCCGGGCGCGAGCTGATCCAGGAACCAGAGCCGCTGCTGCGCGAACGAGAGCGGGATCGGGCCGTCTGCCGTGCGGCGCGGAATGGTTGGCGCTGCGGTTGCTAGCGCGCCGCGCTTGAGCTTCGCCAGCAGCGCCTGCCGTTCGGGCGAAAGCTGCGCGCGGCGATTCGAGCGATTATTTACTGTCGTCACGTATTACCTCGCATCCGATACGATTTCTGCCTCAGCCGAGGCGCTGGCAGCCAGCAGGAGAATTTCATCTTCGGAAAGCATTTCCAGCTTTTCGACAAGCAGGTCTTCCACCACTTCCAGCATCTGCGCGATCGTGGGCGCTTCGAAGACATGGCTCAGGTTCAGCTCGACCTGGAACACGGCGCGCATGCGGGCAATCAAGCGCGTCGCCAGCAGCGAGTGGCCGCCGCTGCTGAAGAAGTTGTCGAACATGCCGATCTGCTCGCGACCCAGGATCTCGGCCCAGATCTCGGCCATCAGCTCTTCTTCGGGCGTGCTGGGCGCGACGTAGGTTTGCGCCTGCTCAAGGCTGGGCGTGGTGTCGGCCAGCAGCGCGCGCCGATCCAGCTTGCCGTTGGGCGTGAGCGGGAAGGCCGCCAGCACAACCCAGGCGGTCGGCACCATGTAGGCTGGCAGCCGCGTCTGGAGGAACGCGCGCAGATCGTCGGCGGTACAGCTTTCGTTCTCGCGCACGACCAGATAGGCCACCAGCCGCTGATCGGCCTCGGCTCCGGTTTCGGCGTCGCGCACCAGCACAGCAGAGCCCGCGATCGCCGGATGCTGCTGGATCACGGCCTCGATCTCACCCAGCTCAATGCGGAAGCCGCGCAGCTTGACCTGATGATCGTTGCGCCCGATGTATTCGATCGAGCCGTCAGCCCGATAGCGCGCCAGATCGCCGGTGCGGTAGAGTCGCGCGCCAGACTCGCCAAACGGATGCGGAATAAACTTTTCGGCGGTCAGCTCAGGCCGTCGCAGATAGCCGCGTGACAATCCGCTGCCACCGATCAACAGCTCGCCCGGCACGCCGATCGGCACCGGCTGCAGCCGTGGATCCAGGATGTAGATCTCGGTATTCGCGATCGGTCGTCCGATCGTGATGCGCTCGGTGTCGGGCGTAAGCTGGCTCAGCGTCGACCAGATCGTGGTTTCGGTGGGGCCGTACATATTCCACAAGCTGGCGCTGGACTGGACCAGCGCGGCTGACAGATCGCGGGCCATGGCCTCGCCGCCGCACAAGATTTTTAAGCGCGCGCTGCCCTGCCAGCCTGCCGCCAGCAGCAGCCGCCAGGTCGCCGGCGTGGCCTGCATCACCGTCGCCCCAGCGCTGTCGATCAGCTCCGCCAGCTGCTGGCCGTCGGCGGCCTGAGCCGGATCGACCAGCACCACACGCGCGCCGCTGATCAAGGGTAGGAATAGCTCAAGGCCGGCGATGTCGAACGAGAGCGTGGTGACGGAGAGCAGCGTGTCCTGCGCCGTGAGACCGGGCTCGCTCTGCATCGAATGGAGGAAATTCACAACCGCGCTGTGTGGAATCTGCACGCCTTTGGGGCGTCCGGTCGAGCCCGAGGTGTAGATCACATACGCCAGATTGGCCGGATCGACCTGCGCCTCGGCGACGGCTTCCTGCTCAGATTCCCCCTGGATCACGGCCCAATCTCGCGTCAGACAGACAACCTTGGCCTCATGCGTGGGCAGACGCGACAGCAGATGCTCCTGCGTCAGCAGCACCGCCGCCTGGGCATCTTCCAACATAAATGCCAGCCGATCTGCCGGATAGCTTGGATCGAGCGGCACATACGCGCCGCCGGACTTGAGCACCGCCAGCACCGCCACCAGCATCTCGATCGAGCGCTCCAAGCACACGCCGACCAATGTATCCGGCCCGACGCCGAGCCGCCGCAGGTGCTGCGCCAGCGTCGTTACGCGCTCGCTGAGCTGCGCGTATGACAACTCTAGATCGCCATGAACCACCGCAATCGCCTCGGAGGTGCGCGCGGCCTGGGCGGCAAACAGATCGTGGATGCATGACTGCTGCGGAATCTCGCGCGCCGTGGCGTTCCAATCGACCAACTGCTGCTGCCGCTCGGCCTCCGAGAGCAGCGCCAGATCATTGATGTGCTGGTCGGGCGTGGCGATGATGTTTTCCAGCAACGTGTGGAAATGCCCGGCCATGCGCTCGATCGTGTCAGGCGCGAACAGGTCGGTGTTGTAGGTGAAATAGCCGTAGAGCCCGCTGGGATTTTCGGCAACTTCCAGCATCAGATCGAAGGCCGTAGTTTCGCGATTGACGCGCACCATCTCAACCGTGAGATCGTGCAGCTTCAAGGGCGCGATCGGCGCGTTTTGCAGCGAGAACATCACCTGAAACAGCGGATTGCGCGCCAGATCGCGCTCAAGCTGTAGCTCTTCGACCAGCCGCTCAAACGGCAGATCTTGATGCGCGTACGCGCCCATGGCCATCTCGCGCACACGGCCCAGTAATTCGCGAAAGGTAGGATTGCCGCTCAGGTTGCCGTGCAGCACCAGCGTGTTGGCGAAAAACCCGATCTGGCCTTCGGTCTCGGCGTAGGTGCGGTTGGCGATCGGCGTGCCGACCAGGATCGACTGCTGCTCGGTGTAGCGGTAGAGCAGCACATTGAAGGCAGCCAGCAGCGTCATAAAGATCGTGCTGTTTTCGCGCTGGCTCAGTGTGCTGAGCGCCATGCGCAGCGATCCCGGCAGCTCAATGCGATGACGCGCGCCTTTGTAGGTCTGGGTCGCGGGACGCGGGTAGTCGGTCGGCAGATCCAGAACTTTGGGCGCGTCGGTGACTTGCTGCTTCCAGAAATTCAGCTGGCGATCCAGCACCTCGCCGCTGAGCCAGTCGCGCTGCCAGCAGGCAAAATCGGCATACTGGATCGGCAGCTCGGGCAATGCGCTAGCCTGGCCCTGCGCCAGTGACGTGTACAGCGCGCCGAACTCTTTGAAGAACACGCCCAGCGACCAGCCGTCCGAGATGATGTGGTGGATCGCCAGGATGAAATGGTGCTCGTCGTCGGACAGCTGGACCAGCCTAGTGCGCAGCAGCGGGCCGTGCGCCAGATCGAAGGGTGTTTGCCGCTCGTCGTCAATAATCTGCTGCGCCTGAGCTTCGCGATCGTCGGCGGCAACTTCACGCAGGTCCACGGTCGGCAGCGCGATCGTCAGCGTGGGCGCGATCACCTGCTGCGGCTGGCCGTCCTCCGCGACAAAGGTCGTGCGCAGGCTTTCATGGCGCTTCACCAGCTCATTGATCGTTTGTTCCAGCACCGGTACATTCAGCGTGCCGCAGAAGCGAAAGACCGCAAACAGATTGTAGGCCGGGCTATTCGGGATCAGCTGATCGAGAAACCACAATCGCTGCTGGGAAAACGAGAGTGGAGCTGGGCCGGTCGTAGTGCGGCGCGGAATA
>JAFAYS010000106.1 GCA_019240175.1 Chloroflexota bacterium
CGCTCTGCGCGACGACTGTGCCGTCACGCAGCACAGCGCTGCCGCTAAGCTCGCTGGTAAGCTGAAATTGGCTGAGGAACGTGGATAGGCCGGTCGCGTCGTTGGTTTGGAGCAAGCGCCGCAGAGTGGGGCGCTCGCCCAGCAGGCGCGCCGAGGTGAGCGCGTCGTCGCCGGCGAGAAAGATCTCCTGACCAGCAATCAGGCCGGCCTGCGAGACGCGCGCCAGCGACTGCTCGTCGGCAAGCTGCTGAAGCAGGCCCACGGCCACAAACGCCACACCGGTTACAGCCAGCAGCAGCAGCCCTACGTTGAGGCCGATCAAGAGTGTGCTGAGCCGTAGCCGGTGTCCGAGATGCTGCATGAGTCTTGAGGCTAGAACACGAATCGTGAGCCATCCTACGTAAGTGCGGACGGCTCTATTGTAGCGCGAATTTCAACAGATCGATGTCGCTTATGAGCGTTTCTGGAACAGGCGTCGGATGCGACGAAACAGGCTGCGAATCGCCAGCCCGATCATGTAGCCCTGCTCCTGGTCGTTTTCAAACGGGTCAAGGCCGGTGCGTCCGGGCCGGTTACGGTAGCCAGGCTGCCCAGGCGCGAGCGTTGAAGCTTTGTAAACAGGTTGGTTGTCGGATGGTTCCATGTCTTCCTCCACAGCAATTCGTAGAGATCGCGCTGCCACGCCTCAGAATAACAGCGTGGCAACGTTTGATGATCTATACGTTGTGGGCCGTGCAGAAGTTTTAGCGCTCCCGGCGACGCAGAATCTCCGCGCCCATCACCAGCACCAGCGAAAACAAACCCAGCACCAGCGCCGCGCTATACGCTCCGGTGTACTGCCGCTCGTCGAGCGCGCGGAACACATACATCGTGGCGGTCTCGGTGCGGCCTTGCACGCCGCCGCTCACCACCAGCACCGCGCCGAACTCGCCCAGCGCGCGCGCGAAGGTCAGCGTCAGGCCGTAGATAAAGCCCCAGCGCAGCGCCGGAAACGTCACCAGGCGGAAGGTCTGCCAGCCGCTCGCGCCCAGCGTGGAGGCCGCCTGCTCCTGCTCAATGCCGAACGCTTCCAGCACCGGCATCAGCTCGCGCACCATGAACGGCAGCGTCACAAACAGCGTCGCGATGATCATGCCGGGCAGCGCAAAGGCGATCTGCACACCCGTCGCCTCGATCAGCGGCGCGAAGATGCCACGCCGGCCAAAAAGCAGAATCAGCATCAGGCCGGCGATCACGGGCGAGATCGCGAAGGGCAGATCGATCAGGCCGTTGAGCAGCCGCCGTCCCGGAAAGCGATGGCGCACCAGCACCCAGGCCACCGCCGTGCCGCAGATTACGTGGACGACGATCGTGATCGCCGCGATCAGCAGCGTGCGCCAGAAGGCTGAGAGCACGTCGGGATCGTTGAGCGCGGTGAACATGGCACCCAGGCCATTGGCGAACGCGCCCTGAATCAGCGCACCGATCGGAGCCAGGATCAGGATCGCCATGTAGGTCACGACGATGCCGATCAGGATGCGTCGCCGCCAGATCCCGACCCTGGTTGCGGGACGGCCAAGCTGTGAGTCGAGCGCTACGCTCATTGTGCCTCCTCCGCCGCCGGCTTGCCACGCCGCGGCTGGAGATAATCGACCAGCAGCACCAGCCCGAAGGCGATCGCCAGCATCACGATCGAGACCGCGCTGGCAATGTCCGGATAGCCGGCCTCGACCTGGCCGAAGACATACACCGCCGCTGTCTGCGAGCGCCGTGGAATATTGCCGGCCACAATCACGATCGCGCCGAACTCGCCGATCGCGCGGGCGAAGCTCAGCAGCGTACCGCTGATCAGCGGCATCAGCAGCGGCGGCAGCGTAACGCGACGAAAGATCGTCCACGCGCCCGCGCCGAGTGTCGCCGCCGCCTCTTCCTGATCGCGATCCAGGCTTTCCAGCACCGGCTGCACCGTGCGCACCACGAACGGAAACGCGACGAACAGCAGCGCGATGATGATGCCTGGCGGCGCGAAGATGATGCGCCAGCCTAACTCATTTTCCAGCCACGCGCCGATCGCGCTCTGCGGCCCGTACAGCACCACCAGCGTCACGCCCGTCACCAGCGTTGGAATCGCGAAGGGCAGGTCGACGACACCGTTGAGCAGCGCCTTACCCGGAAACGAGTACCGCACCAGAACATAGGCTGTCAGCGTGCCCATCACCGCGTTGATCAGCGCCATCACCGCCGCCGTCCACAGCGTTAGCCACAGCGCATGGCGCGCCACCGGCTGGTTGATCGCGTTCCAGATACCGCCCAGACCATCCTGAAAGCCGTACTGAATGATTACCGCCAGCGGCAGAATCAGCATGACCGTCAGGTAGGTCAGGGCAACCGTACGCACGCCCCAGCGGCCCCAGGGAAGCGACGAGCGCTCCCTGGCCGCACGGTAGCGAGTTGACGTAATCGTCGTCATTGGCCCTGTACCTCGCCGATCGCCTTTGTATAAACGCCTGCGTCACCAAAGATATCGGGTGTGGCTTTGGACCAGCCGCCGAATTCCTGCACCGTCCACAGATCTTCGACGGGCGGATACTGCGAGGCGGTCGCCTGAGCCACTTCTTTATCCAGCGAGCGCAGGCCGTGCTTGGCGAAGATTTGCTGCGCTTGTTCGGTGTAGAGGAACTTGACGAACTCTTCGGCAACCTGACGCGTACCGTGCTTGTCGACGTAGGTGTCGATGACCGCGATCGGGTTTTCGATCAGGATCGTTGAGCGCGGGATCACCAGATCCATCTTTTCGCCGGCCTGCTGCGCCACGAGTACCTCGTTCTCATAGGTGATCGCGACATCGCCGACGCCCTTCTCGAAGTTGGTGATGCTTTCGCGCGCGCCTTTGTCGAGCACAGTTACGTTTTTGAGCACGGACTTGAGGAACTCAGTCGCCGCCGCATCGTCGCCCTTGGCCACGCCATCGACGAAGCCGCGCCGCGCCGAGCCATACAACGCCAGCACGTTCCACATCGCGCCGCCGCTGGTCTGCGGATTGGGCGTCAGCACCTCGACGCCGTCCTTGCCCAGATCGGCCCAGTCTTTGATGCCCTTGGGGTTGCCTGGGCGTACGGCGAAGGCCACCACCGACGTGCTGATGATGCCCTTGTCCTGGGCGGACTTCCAATCGTGGGTGATCAGCCCGGCCTCTTGAATGCGCGTGATGTCGGCTTCCAGCGACAGCGCCGCGATGTCGGCCTCGAAGCCCTCAACGATCGCCCGCGACTGTGCGCCCGAGCCCAGATAGGATTCCTCGAAGTTGACGGTCTGGCTGTGCTGCTGCTTCCATTGCTCCTGGAAGATCGGGATCAGCTCTTTGTAGGCTTCGCGCGGCGTGGTGTACGCGCCCAGAGTCAGGGTGACGTCGCCGCCCGCTGCTGGCGCGGAGG
>JAFAYS010000033.1 GCA_019240175.1 Chloroflexota bacterium
CTACCAGGCGATCGTCGCGCGGCACGAGGCGCTGCGCACAACCTTTGAGCTTTCGGCGGATGGCGAGCCGGTGCAGGTGATCGCGCCGCCCACAGCCTTGCCCTTGCCAGTCGTCGATCTGCGCACTCTGACCGCACCCGAGCGCGAGGCCGAAGTGCGACGTCGCGCCTGGCAGGAGGCGCACCAGGGCTTTGATCTCGTCGCCGGGCCGCTGATCCGTGTGCTGCTGCTGCGCCTCGATACCAACGAACACGTACTGCTCACGACGATGCATCACATCATCGCCGACGGCTGGTCAAGCGACGTGCTGGTGCGCGAGCTGATCGCGCTCTACACGGCTTACGTCGCCGGAACAGCGCCCGATTTGCCCGATTTGCCAATCCAGTACGCCGACTACGCGACCTGGCAGCGCCGCTGGTTTGCGGGCGCGGTTCGTGAGCAGCAGCTGGACTACTGGCGGCAGCAACTGGCCGGCTGCGTGACCTCGCTGGATCTGCCGACCGACCGGCCACGACCGGAGCAGCAAACCTTCCGAGGCGCGGCGCAAAGCCTGGAACTGCCGCGATCGCTGGTGGAGCGGCTGCAAGCGCTGGGCGACGGCGAGGGCGCGACGCTGTTTATGACGCTGCTGGCGGCCTGGCAAGCGCTGCTCTACCGCTACACCTACCAGACCGACATTTTGGTCGGCACGCCGATCGCGGGGCGGCGACAGACCGAGACCGAGGGCTTGATCGGCTTTTTCGTCAACACGCTCGTGCTGCGCGGCGACCTCCATAGCAATCCGAGCTTTCGCGAACTGCTGCGCCGCGTGCGCGAGATGGCAGTCGGAGCCTACGCCCATCAGGACGTGCCGTTCGAGGCGCTGGTCGAAGCGCTCCGAGTGGAGCGCGATCTCCGCCACGCGCCGCTGGTCCAGACCATGCTTGCGCTTCAGAACACGCCAAAATCAACGCTTGAGCTGCCGGGCATCACGCTTGCGCCGGTCCAGATCGAGGAGACGGCGGCGATCTTCGACCTGACGCTGAGTCTGGCCGAGCATGAGCGCGGCATCCACGGCGTGATCGGCTACAACAGCGATCTTTTCGATCACGAAACGATCGTGCGGCTGAGCGAGCACTGGCGGCACTTGCTGCACAGCATTGTCGCCGAGCCGGATCGCCGGATCGACGCCCTGGCGCTGGCTGCGGAAGACGAGCGGCACCAGCAGTTGGCCTGGAACGCGACTGACGCGCCATTGCCTGCGATCTGCGTTCACGATCTGTTTGCCGCGCAGGCCGCCCGCACGCCGGACGCGATCGCCGTGACCGGGCCGCGCGCGACGCTGACCTACGCCCAGCTCGATCACCAGGCGACGCATCTAGCGCATCTGCTGCAAGTGCAGGGCGTCGCCCAGGGGGCACCCGCCGAAATTCGCGTCGCGCTGGTAATGGATCGCGAACCGCTGGATATTGTCGCGATTCTGGCGGTCTTCAAAGCCGGCGGCACGGTCGTGCTGATCGATCCGGGCACGCCAGCCCAGCGTCAGGTCGCGCTCTTCGCCGAGACCGAGACGCGCCTGGTGCTGACGCAGAGCGCGCACATGCAGCGGCTGCCGGCGGACGCGCCGCCCACGCTGCGCCTCGACACCTGGACGCCGCCTGCCACGCCACCCGCGCCGTTGGTCGGGAGCGCCACGCCGGATCACCTGGCCTACATCATCTACACCTCGGGCTCGACCGGCACGCCCAAAGGAGCGCTGCTGGATCACCGTGGCCTGACGAATCTGGTGCTGGCGCTGATCCCGCGCTATGGCCTCGACGCAGGGAGCCGCGTGCTGCAATGGTCGGCGCTCAGCTTCGACGCCGCGATCGCCGACATTTGGCCCGCGCTGCTGGTCGGCGCGACGATCGTGCAGGCCGATCAAGATGCGCTGCTCACCGGCCCGACGCTGCTGCACCTGTTGGAGCAAGCCACGATCAGCCATGTGTTCCTGGTGCCGACCGCGCTAGCCGCCCTGCCGCCGGCGGAGCTTCCGGCGCTGCGCACGCTGGTTGTCGGCGGCGAGGCCAGCCCACTGAGCCTGCTGCACCGCTGGGAAGCCGCGCACCGCCGCGTGATCAACATCTACGGCCCCACCGAGACCACCGTCTGCGTGACGGCCAGCGACGAGCCGATCCACGCCGGACGCGTGCGACTTGGCCGGCCACTGCCAAACACGCAGGTATATGTGCTGGATAGCCAGCTACAGCCGGTGCCCGCTGGCGTAATCGGCGAGATCTACATCGGCGGGGTGGGCGTGGCGCGCGGCTATGTTGGCCGTCCCGATCTGACCGCCGCGCAGTTCGTGCCCGATCCACTGAGCACAACAGCTGGATCGCGGCTCTACCGCACCGGCGATCTTGGGCGCTGGTGGCGCGATGGCCAGCTAGAGTTTATCGGTCGTCGCGACGAGCAGGTCAAGCTACGCGGTTTTCGCATCGAGCTGGGCGAGATCGAGGCGGCACTGCGGCTGCATCCCGCGATCGGCGAGGCGGCGGTTGTGCTGCACGCGGCGGCTGGCGAAGACGCGCAGCTGGTAGCGTACGTCGTAGAGAACAAAGGAACAAAGGAACAAGGGAACAAAGAACCTAACGGAGAACAAAGAACAGAGAACAAAGAACAGGAGCGTACCACTGATTCCCCCTCGCCTGTCGCCAACGAGGCGGAAGCCCGCCGAGGAGTGGGGAAGGGGGAAGGCCGCAGGCCAGGGGGTGAGGGCCTGTCCGACCTGCGGCAATTTCTCCGCGAGCACCTGCCCGACTACATGCTGCCGGCGGCGTTTGTACCGCTCCCAGCGCTGCCACGCACCACCAGCGGCAAGCTCGATCGCAAGGCGCTGCCGGCACCGGACCCGAATCTCGCCATCGCGCCGGCCTCGGCGGTCGTGCCGCGCGACGCTCTAGAGCTGGATCTGCTGCGCATCTGGGAAGCGCTGCTCAGCGCACGTCCGATCGGCGTTACCGACAGCTTTTTCGAGATCGGCGGCCACTCGCTGCTGGCGGTGCGGCTGATCGCGCAGATTCAGCAGCGCTTCGGGCGCACGCTGACGATCACCGCGCTGTTTCAAGCGCCGACGATCGAGCAGCAGGCCGCGCTGCTGCGCAAGGGAGCCGCCGGACAAGCCTGGTCGCCGATCATCACGCTGCGCCAGGGCTCACAGCGTCCGTTTTTCTGCGTCCATCCGATCGGCGGCCACGGCCTGTGCTATCTCGGCCTGGCGCGCCAACTGGATCGACCGATGTATGCGCTGCAAGCGCGCGGCCTGGAAGACGGTCTTGAGCCGCACACCACGATCGAGGAGATGGCGGCGGCCTATCTCGCGGCGCTGCGAGCGATCCAGCCACGCGGCCCGTATCTGCTCGGCGGCTGGTCGTTTGGTGGGATTGTAGCCTTCGAAATGGCGCAGCAGCTGCGGCGGCAAGGCGAAAGCGTGGCGCTACTGGCACTACTCGACAGCTACCTGCCGCTGCTCGATGAGCCCGTGCTCGACCACGCCAGCGAGATGATCGGCCTGGCTTGGGATCTGAGCCGCGTCTTCGGCAAAGAGCTGGTGATCAGCCACGCGGATTTGCGCGATCTCACACCCGAGCAGCAGCTGAGCTACGTGCTGGATCAGGCGCGACAGCAGAGCGTTGTGCCACCGACGGTCGGGCTGTCACACATTCGGCGCTACCTGAACGTATTTCGCGCGAACATGCGTGCCGCGCAGCGCTACGTGCCGCAATCATACGCCGGCCCGCTCACACTCTTCCAGGCAGAACGATCGATCGCCGAGCTAGGCGATGCCGCGACCGAGTGGCAGCAGCTGGCGACGGGCGGCTTCGACGTGCAGCGCGTGCCCGGTGACCATTACAGCATGATCATTTCCGCGCCCGAAGTTGTCGCCGAGCGCCTGCGCGCACTCCTGGCGGCGCAGCCCAGCTAGGAGCGTCGAGCGCTCCCGCAATGAGGATTCTTGATGAGACGAGTCTTACGCATACTCCGCTGGATCGTCGTGCTGCTGGTGATCGCGATTCTGGCGGTCGGCCTGGGCGGCTACGGCTACGCCCGGCGCTCACTGCCAACCTATGACGGCAGCGCGACGGTCGCCGGCATCAGCGCGCCGATCGAGATCCGCCGCGACCGCGACGCCGTGCCGCATATCTACGCGCAGAGCAAGCTGGATGCCTTTTTTGGTCTCGGCTACGTTCACGCGCAGGATCGGCTGTGGCAGATGGAGTTCCAGCGCCGCGTGGGCCAGGGGCGGCTCTCCGAAGTGCTGGGCGCGCCCACGATTCGCGCCGATCGGCTGATGCGCACGCTGGGCGTGTACCGCGCGGCGCAGCGCTCCTGGGAAGCGCAGCAGGGCGAGACGCGAGCGATCGTGACGGCCTACACCGGCGGCATCAACGCCTTTATCGCTGGCCACAGCGGCAGCCGCCTGCCGCCCGAGTTCACGATCTTTGGTATCGCGCCGGAGCCGTGGAGCGAGCCGGACGTGCTGGTCTGGGCCAAAATGCTGGCCTGGGATCTGGGCGGCGTCGGCGCTGACGACGAGCTGTTTCGCACCAGCGTGGTCGAGGCGGTTGGTGTCGAGCGCGCGCAGCAGCTGATCCCGGAGTACGCCGCAGATGGGCTCAGCATCGTCGTCGGGGCAAGCGGACAAAGCGGCCAGGCGCGGCGCTGGCTGGACGGCTACACTCCCGGCGAGCGCGCGGCGGTCGAGCACCGCACCTACGAGGCAATGCTGGATCTGGAAGCGGAGCTGCGGCCCTGGCTGCGATCGATTGGACGGAGCCAGCCGGCGATCGGCTCGAATAACTGGGTCGTGGCAGGCGCGAAAAGCACCACCGGCAAGCCGCTGCTGGCCAACGATCCGCACCTGCAAAGCAGCACGCCCGCGACCTGGTATCTGGCGCATCTTTCGGGCGGCGATCTTGATGTGATCGGCGCGACCTTGCCGGGACTGCCCGCCGTGGTGATCGGGCGCAACCGCTCGATCGCCTGGGGCGTGACCAATACCAATCCCGATGTGGCCGATTTCTTCCGCGAGCGGCTCGACGCCGACGGCAAGCAGGCTGAGTTTCAAGGCCAGATGCAGCCGATCACGGTCTACACCGAAACTCTGCGCGTCAAAGGCCAGGCGGATCTGGTCGAGACGGTGCGCGTGACCCGCCACGGCCCACTGATGTCGGACGCGATCAACGCCAACGCCGTGGGCACTGCCGCCGCGTCGCTGCCGCCGCTTGAGCCGTTGGCGCTCCAGTGGACCGGCCTCGATCCGGCGGACACGACGCTTGAAGCATTTCTCGGCATCAACGAGGCCCAAAACTGGGAACAGTTTCAAGCGGCGCTGAGCACATACGTCGCGCCGGTGCAAAACTTCGTCTACGCCGACGTCGCGGGCAACATCGGCTACCTCGCGCCCGGTCGCATGCCGCTCCGCGCCGGCGACAACACCTCGCTGCCGGCTGAGGGCTGGTCGGGCAAAGATGAATGGACCGCCTACGTGCCCTTCGCGGAGCTGCCGCAGCGCTACAATCCGCCGGAGCAGTTCATCGTCACAGCCAACAACCGGCCAGTCGACGACACGTATCCGTATTTTCTAGGCCGCAACTGGTACCGGCCCTACCGCGCCCAGCGCATCACAGATCTGCTACAGGCTAAGGATCAGCTCAGCCCCGATGATTTCGCGGCGATCCAGGCCGATACCGTCTCACCGCTGGCGCAGCAGCTCGTGCCGCAATTGCTGCCGCTCGTCACGCCGCAGACCGACCAGGAGCGTCAGGCGATCGAGCTGCTGCGGGGCTGGGACGGCGACGCGCGGGGAGATAGCGCAGCCGCCGCGATCTTTGCGGCCTGGTTTCGACGGCTGCCGGGGGCGATCGTGGCCGATGAGCTGGGCGATCGGACGGCAGGGCGCTACGAGACGCATGTCGAGGGCTACGTCGGCGAGTTTGTGGCGCGCACGCTGGCCGATCCCGCGAGTCCCTGGTGCGACAATACGAAAACCGAGGCCGCCGAAAGCTGCGCCGACATCGCAAGGACAACCTTTCGCGCCGCGCTGGCCGAGCTGCAAGACACATTGGGCAGCCAACCCGCTCAATGGCGCTGGGATCGGCTGCACCGCGCGGTCTTTCCGCACCAAACCTTTGGCGGCGTGCCGGTCGTCGACAGCATCTTCAGCCGCTCGATCGCGAACGGCGGCGACTGGACCAGCGTCAACGTCGGGCCGTACGAGCTCAGCGCGGCCTTCGATCAAAGCTCGGTGCCGAGCTACCGCCAGATCATCGATCTTGCCAGCGCCGACGGCGGGCGCTTCATCCAGCCGCTGGGCCAGTCCGGCCACGTATTATCGCCGCACTACGACGATTTTCTCGCAGATTGGCAGGCCGCGCGCTATCGCCCGATGCGCTTCGATCGCGAGGCCATCGAGAATGATCAGCTGGGCCTGCTGCGGCTTGAGCCCGCCGTTGAATAGCACGCCGTTTGCAAAAGATAGAGATACAGCATGACAACACCTAGCGAACTTCCCAAGCCAGCGCCGCCCGCATCGGACGACCACGATTGCTGCATTCACGAGTTGCTCGCGGCCCAAGCGGCGCGCACGCCCGATGCGATCGCGGTGGTGTGTGGTCGCGACGAGCTGAGCTACCGGGCGCTCGATCAGCAGGCGACCGCGCTGGCCCACGCGCTGCGCGTGCAGGGCGTTGCCGCAGAATCCCTGCTCGCGCTGTGCCTGCCGCGATCGCTCGATCTCGTGGTCGCGCTGCTGGCCGTGCTCAAAGCCGGCGCGGCCTACCTGCCGCTCGATCCTACCCATCCGCCCGCCCGTCTCGCCGCGATCTTGGCCGATGCCCAGCCACAGCTGATCCTCAGCACCAACGCCGTCGCTCACCACCTGCCCGCTGGCAATCTACCCGTGCTCGATCTCGATCAGCCCCTACCGCGCGTCGAGCCAGGCCCGCTGCCCACCGTCGATCCCGACCAGCTGGCCTATGTGATCGCCACCTCCGGCTCGACCGGCACGCCCAAAGGCGTCCAGATCCAGCATCACTCGCTGGCGGCGCATAGCGTGGCGGTCGCGCGGCACTACGGGCTACAACGGGACGATCGCGTGCTGCAGTTTGCGTCGCTGAGCTTCGATGTGGCCGCCGAAGAGCTGTTTCCCACCTGGATCGCCGGAGCAACGGTTGTGCTGTTTCCCCAGCGCGATACGGTTTCGCTGCTGGAATTTTTGCAGGAAGTCGCGCTGGATCGCATTACGGTGCTGAATCTGCCCGCCTCCTACTGGCATAGCTGGATCGTCGAGCTGGCGCACGCCGGAGCGCA
>JAFAYS010000096.1 GCA_019240175.1 Chloroflexota bacterium
TTTGCTGGCTCAGGACTGCACCGCTTGCGGCGAATCTTCTGGCAGCGCTTTGGGCTTGGGCGCGAGGGGCGAGCGGAAGCGCGGCCTGTTCTTGCGCTGATCGGTCGGGTCGCTGATGCGCGGCAGGCGGATGGCAAAGGTTGTGCCCGCGCCCGGCGTGCTCTCGACCTCAATCGTGCCGCCGTGGGCATGCACCAGCTCACGCGCAACCGTCAGGCCAAGCCCAGCTTTGCCGCGCGGCCCGTGCTTCGATTGGAAGAACGGCTCAAAGATTCGCGCCTGGTCCTCGGGCGCAATGCCGATGCCATTGTCACGCACCCGCAGGGATACCGTCTGCTCGTTGGCATCCAGCTCCAGCCAGATCTTGCCGCGACAGTAGCGGCTGGCGTTGCCGATCAGATTGCCCAAAATCTGGTGCAGACGCTGGCGATCGCCTTTGACCAGCACGCGATCGACCAGGCAGATTGGCTCGATCGTCACGTTCGCGTCGCTGAGCACCTGGCGCTGCTGCTCGACAATCTCCATCACCAGTTTGTGACAATCGATCTCGTGCGTACGCAGATCCATATGCGAGTTCTGGCGGCGCGACAGATCCAGCAGATCGTTGACCAGCCGTGTCAAATCATCGATCTGATTGTCGATGACTTCGACCGTACGCTCTTGTTCCGGCAGGAGCTTGCCACGGCGCAGCATCGAGGAAAAGCCTTTGGCGATCGTCAGCGGTGTGCGCAGCTCGTGCGAAACCTTGCTGAAAAACTCGTTGCGCGTCTGTGCTAGCTGCTGCAAATCTTCGGCCATCTGGTTAAGATAGCCGCTGATCCGCGCGATCTCATCTTTGGAGCTGATCGCAATCCGGCGGTCGAAGTCGCCCTGCACGATCGCCTCGGTCTGGCGCTTGATCTCGCGCAATCCCTGCGTCATGCGCGTGCCGAGATACATCCCGCAGGCCAGGATCGAGCACATCGAGACCAGTGCGATCGTCAGCAGATCTTGCTGGATCGACTCCTGGAAGCGATCGATCGGCGGCAGCTCCTCCGTCACTTCCAGCACGCCGACCGTCGTGTCCTCGTAGCGCAACGGCAGCACATGGTAGCCGTAGCGCGGCATCTGCGCCTGGTTGGCGACGATCAGCGCGGCGGCCTTGTTTTCGGTCAGTGCGCGCTCTACGATCGCGGGCTGCGAGGGCAGCATGCTCGTGCCTTCGATCTGCGTGCCGTCCTGGCCAAAGAGCCGAAAGGCTAGCTGCGGCGGCTGTTGGAGCAGTTTGGCCGAGAGCGTGCCGTAGCGATCGTACGACTGCTCAAGATCGATGCGCAGCCGCGACGCACGCAGCGACAGCGTTTGCAGCTCGACCTGCGGCAGCTCCTTGCTCAGCGTGCGATTGACCGCGTAATCGGTGTAGAGCAGATTACCGATCAGCACCACCGTAAAGCTGGCCAGCAGCTGAAAGCGCAGCTGCGACCACCAGCGGAGCCGGCGGCGCATCAGACCACCATCCGATATCCGACGCCCCACTCGGTTTTGATCGAGCTAGAGCACACCGCCTGCGCCTCAAGCTTCTCGCGCAGCCGCTGGATATGCACGTCGACCGTGCGCGTGTTGCCGTCGTTGTAGCCCCAGATATGTTGCAGCATATGCGCCCGCGACACGACCTGGCCGGGATGGCTGGCCAGCAGATGCAGCAGATCGAACTCCTTGGGCGTCAGATCCAGCACCGCGCCGTTGGCATGCGCCACGCGCTGGAGCGGATCGATCGTGATCTCACCGACCTGCAACATCGTCGGGCTGGCACCCGAGGTACGGCGCAGAATCGCCTTGATCCGCGCGCACAGCTCGTCGGGATTGAATGGCTTGGCCAGGTAATCGTCGACGCCCGCGTTGAAGCCGTCGATCCGATCTTCCTCCTCGGCGCGGGCGGTCAGCATCAGCACCGGCACGTTGGCCACCGGCGCGAGCGCGGTAAAGGCGCTCTGGCGAATGCGGCGGCAAACCTCAAAGCCGTCGATGCCGTCGAGCACAACATCCAGAATAATCAGCGCAGGCC
Source organism: Chloroflexota bacterium (assembly GCA_019240175.1). Taxonomy (GTDB): domain Bacteria; phylum Chloroflexota; class Chloroflexia; order Chloroflexales; family Kallotenuaceae; genus LB3-1. The sequence goes on from JAFAYS010000096.1 coordinate 2,045, forward strand.
GCAGCGTTTTCAGCATTTCCAGCGCGCGCTCGCCGCTCTCGGCAACCGCAGTGTCGAAGCCGTCGGCCTGCAAATGATTGACCGTAAACTCGGCGATCAGCGAATTATCCTCAACCACCAGAATCATATGTCGCGGTGTGACTGGCGCATACATAGGCTACACTCCTTACGCGCGCACTACTCGAAGTGCTTGACCAGCTCGGCGACGAGCTGCTTGACACTGATGCGCGTCGCGGGCTGCGTGCGGTTCATGCTAAACTCGCCGCGATCCAGATCATGGTAAAGCTGCATGTCGAAGGGAATTTCGACGATCGCGTTGAGCCGGTTGCCGAAGCGCGAGCGCATATAGTCGATATCGAGCGGCTTTTCGTTGCGGACCTGGTTGATCGCCAGCGTCACGCGGCTAAGATCGCAGCCGATCTGGCTCAGGTAGCCCAGCGCGCGGATCACAATGCCGGTTGTGATATACAGCGGCGCAGAAACCAGCACAATCTGATCGCTCTGCTGCAGCGCAAAGCGGGTGATATCGTCGCGGAAGCCGGTACCGCAGTCGAAGAGCACGGTGTCGTAGTAGTGCCGCAGCTGACTGTAGACCTGGCCGTAGTCATTGGCGCTGATCGAGGCCATCACATCGGGATCGGCGGGCGCGGCCAGCACTTCAAGCCGGCTATCAACCTTGCTGGTGAAGCGGCGCAGGTCGCTGTAGTGGCGGATCGATTGGATCTGCTCCAACAGCGTGCCGACGGTCTGCTGCTCGCGGCTGCGCACCTGATCGGCCAGCGTGCCGAAGTCCGGATTAGTATCGATCGCGATCACTTTGTCGCCGCGCACCTCGGCCAGGAAGTTGCCGGCCAGATACGTTAGAAAGCTCTTGCCGACGCCGCCCTTGGGGCTGATCACGGCGATACCGTGGCACTTGGTGATGCGCGGCGCGCGGATCGCGGCGTCCAGCGCTTCTTCCTGCTCACGTGCCCGGCGGCGCGAGGGCAGCATCTCGGTCAGGCTTTCCAGCAGCGAGGGCGTACGCGGCGCGCGCACATGGCCCTGGCCGCGCTCACGCTCGTTGCGCTCGGTCCAGTCGCGGATATCGTCGGCTAGCGAGTGGGCAGGCGCGGGCGTGGCTTCCGGCTCCTCCATCTCTGGCGGCGCGACTTGTGGCGTGGCCGGCAGCGGCTGCTCGATCTGCGGCGGCGCGACGGTGGCGCTGGGCCGTGGCGCGGACTCGACGTATTGTCGCTCGGCTACAGCCTGCTCGATATAGGTCGGCTCGGCTGGCGCTTGCTTGACAAAGGTCGACTCCGCTGCTGCCGGCTGAACAAACGTCGGCTCAGGTGGCGCAGGCTCGACGAATTTCGGCTCGGCGGCCTGCTCGATATAGGTCGGCTCGGGCTCCGGCGCAAGCTCGCGCTGGAACGCGCCGCTGGTCTGGAAGGTATTGTTGGTTGGAAGCTGGGTTGGCGCTTCCTCGACCGGAATCTCCGTCGGTGCTTCCTCGACCGGAATCTCCGTCGGCGCTGCTTCCAGCTGGACATGCCCGTTGCTGGTGTGGCTCTCATCGGCCACGCTCTCGCTGGCGACCAGCTCTAGCTGATCGACCTTGCGCACCAGCGCGGCGGCCTCCTGGATCGTCGGAACAACCTGCACGCCTTCTTGTCGCGGGCCATGCCAGTAGGTGCTCACGACCACGATCTCTAGTGTGTTGAGCGTGCGAGCCAGCATATTGCGCACAAAGGTCGTCGTCTCGACGTTGACGCCTTCGTCCTGGTGCTCGGTGATGATCAGCGAGCGAATCTGGCTGGGATCACTATCGATCAGCGACAGCGCGCCGAGATTATTCTCCACGACCCGCACGCTGCTGGATGTCGCGCCGATCGCGCGGCGAAACGCGGCGATTTCGGCCTCATGGTTTGATACCAAAAGATGCATGTTTATTATCTCCTTCTACACCGAAATTAGCGCGATGCTGCGAGCGATTGGAGCGGAACCGAGGCCGCTTCCTGGCTGTCGGGTCGTGGTCGCGCGTTGACGATCGCGGTTGCGAGCTGGCGAATCGCGGTGTAGGCCGCGCAGCCGCCGTCGGCCTCGGCGAGCGTCTGTCCGATGCTCAGCGGTCCTTCGATCCCGTAGAAATCGGCGGGGATCTCGGCAACCACCGAGTACGGGAAAAGCATGCGAATTTCTCGCGGCTGGATCTCAAGGCGCTTGTTCGTGCGATTGATCACAATGTTGACCACCTCGGACGAGATGCCGCGCTGCTCAAAGACCGAGAACGCTGTGCGCGCCGCCTGCACCGAAAGCACATCCGGCGTCATCACGTGCAGCACCCGATCCGAGCGCTCTAGCGTGGCCAGCGTGACCTCGCTAATCTCCGACGGCAGATCGACCACCACGAAGCCAAACGCGCGGCGCAAGGCCAGCAGGATCGCAGCCGTCGCATCGGCGGATAAGAAGCCGCCCAGATGGATCGGCGGCGCGGCCAGCAGACGCAAGCCCGAGCTGTGCGGCGTCAGCACGTTGCTGATGATCGCCGACGAGGTGCCGAGATCGTCCATGAACGGCGCGAGATCCAGAATTGTGCGATCGGGCTTGACGCCCAGCAGCGTAGCCGTTGTGCCAAACT
>JAFAYS010000112.1 GCA_019240175.1 Chloroflexota bacterium
ACTGTAGGTAGGTCGAAGCGATCCTCTTGCTATGTGTCATCTTCATCACTTTGGTTTTGTAAGACGACATTGTGGTTCGTCCCTAGGGTACTAGGCGGTTAAATAAGGGTCCTTGAAGTAGATTTCCTACGTTGGGTGGAAGTAACACAGTGGTAGCCCTGTTTCATGGATTACGAATAGAGGCAGCAACTTGGGCTACCCATATTGTAGCGCTGAAGAAGGGATGTGATGTCATTTGTTCACTTTTGACTCAAGGCATGCGAGCCAAAAGTGAGCGCACGGAGCTCAAATGTTTATTTTTGGTTTAAAAAGTACTACTTGAGGAGATTTGAGCGCATCCAGATAACGAAATACTAACGATGCACCTCGTAATTTATGTTCACAAGATAGGAGATTTAGGTCAACACGATCAGAGATATTCTCAAACTATACCCCAGGTATCTTTCACTGTCAAGTCACATGGCGCTCGACGATTAGGCGGTTTTTTCGGGTTGTAGAGATATGCTCCCAGCGTTCTTGACGGCGGACTCGTATTTGTTAGAATGTGCCCCCACACTCTCCAAAGTCCCGCAGCATGCCGGCTCCTGCTGGGTTGCGCGGCGATGTATACCGTCTAAGAGGTTCCACACATGATCATCCGAAGCTTCCTCGTTGTGTTCATCCTGTCCATGCTGTTCCTCACTGGAGGAACGGCGACACAGGCCCAAACCCAGGCGCAGCCGCTGGCTCAAACCCTGAGCGGCTGTAACGGCGTCGCGCCCCTCCGAACTATCCAGGCAACTCCCGCCACCTACCGATCCCTGATCGCGGGGTTGCTCCCGGGTGACCGACTGCTGCTTGCCGCCGGTACCTACACCCAAGGTTTGCCCCTCCACGACAAGCACGGTGCGCCCGGCAAGTGTATTGTTATCGAGGGACCTGCAAGCGGCGCACCCGCGCTATTCACGGGCAGCGATAGCTGGAATGTGGTGAGCCTCAAGGACGCGAGCTACATCACCGTGCGCAACTTATCGCTCGACGGCCTGAGTAAGGCGGGCGATGGCGTCAAGGCTGAGGCTACCGGCGTGTCGGCTCACCACATCCTGATCGAGCGGTTGCACTTCAAGAACTTCAACCAGACGTATCTCACGGTCGGCATCAGCACTAAATCCCCGGCCTGGAACTGGGTCGTGCGTCACAATACGATTACCAGCACGGGCACCGGGATGTACTTCGGTAACTCCAACGGTGAGGACGAGTTTGTGAACTCGCTGGTCGAGCACAACCTTGTGTATGACACGCTGGACTACAGCGCCCAGTTCAAGCACCAGCTCAGCCGCAACACCGCGATCGGTATTCCGGCGACTGGCACGACGATCATCCGCCACAACGTTTTCAGCAAGGAGACAGGCTCGCTTTCTGGTTCCGGCGCGCGACCGAACCTCCTCGTGGGCCACTGGCCGCTCTCGGGCGCAGGCTCCTCGGACATATACCAGATCTACGGGAATCTCTTCTACCAGAATCCGTACGAAAGCCTGTTCCAGGGAGAAGGCAACCTCGCCTTCCACGACAACCTGTTGGTAAATCGCACAAGCGACGCGGTACGTATCCAGCCACACAACAGCGTGCCCAGGCGGATCGACTTGTTCAACAATACTGTGGTCGCCGGTGGGAATGGCCTGCGGATCACGGGCGCTGACACAGCCTACCCGCAGCGCGTCGTCGGCAACGCCGTCTTTGCCGGTACACCTCTGACCGGCGGCCAGCAGAGCAACAACGTAACGGGCACCTACGCTGCGGCCTCTACCTTTCTCAATAATCCCATGGCGGCGTTGGGATCAGGCCTCGACCTGTACCCGAAGAGCGGCCAGCTCCAAGGCCCGGCGGTCGACTATGCCATTTTCACCGGTCTGTTGGAGTGGGACCGTGATTTCAACAGCCGATCGCGGATCGTGACCTATCGCGGTGCTTACGCGGGAGATGGCGTCAACCCACGCTGGACGCCAGCGCTGGCAATCAAACCGGAGCCGTCCAGCCTGCCGCCCAACTTCCTTGCCACATTTATTCCTGTCGCCGTGACCGAATAGTTTTGTTTATGATTGGGTTTTTGTTATGGTTTGAACGGTCGCTGCATCCACGTGATTCGCCGTCACTGCTGCGCCGGGAACCCGCACGATCACAAGCTTCTGCGCCGGCTGTCCCGTCGCATCGACAATCTCCACAACGCGCGGGTCGATCGTGAGCTGAAACTCGACGTCGGTGGCCATGGTCAGGCCCAGATCTGCCCACAGATCGAGCGCGCGCACCTCGCCAACCCGCAGCTGCTGTAGCGCAGGACGGACTGCAAACCTGGGCGGATCTGCCGCCTGTGCCGCTGCAAAGGATGATCGCGCCGTGCCGACCGAATCCGATCCCACCGTCGAGATCTCGATGGCGGCATGTTCGACAGCTGCTTGCAGGCTGGTGCCGCCGGCGAAGAGATCGCTCTGACGCACTTCCTGCTGCACAAAACGCAGCGCTGTGGTCGCAAGCTGCGTTTTCGCCCGAAAGCGGATCGTCGCGATCGTCGCAGTCCCTGTGAGATAGGGACTGGTGGACCGAGATGCGGAAAAATCGATCTGGCCGGTCTGCGCGTTGACCCGATTATATGTGACGATATCGACGACAGCGTGGTTGGGGGTAATGCTCATCGCCGGCAGACCTGTGCTATCAACGACCTCCAGCGCATCTGGATCAAACGTTAGATACGCATCAACCGTATCCGCGCTGGTGGTTCCGGTCGACATACGGAGATCGATCTCGAACGTTTGCTGCGGGTAGATCGTGGACGTCGCCGGTGTGAGGAAGAGCCGGGGTTCCACAGACGTCGCGGAACCGCCCTGCACGCGGGCCAGGTGTTGTCGCGGTACACCATGGACGTGCGAGAACACGCCGCCCAGCAGGATCTTTTCGTCAGGCTGCACCGCCACGGTCCAGACCGTTTCATCGAGACCGCTGCTTGCCGCAAAGGTCGTATCCAGCGCGCCATTCGCCTGCAGCCGCGCGAGGTATGCGCGAGGCACACCGTCGACCTGGGTGAACTGACCACCGATCACGAGCTTGCCGTCACGCTGCAGCGCCAGCGTCTTGACCCAATCATTGGCTCCACTCCCCGGACTAAATGTGCTATCCAGCGCGCCATTCGGGTTCAAGCGCGCGATGCCGTTGCGCGCAATACCATTCATCTGTGTGAACGCGCCGCCAATCACCAGCTTGCCGTTCGGCTGTGTGGTCAGCGCGAAGACACCATCATTCGGGCCGTCGCCGGCATCAAACGTCGGATCAACGCGGCCATCCGCCAACAGGCGCGCGACGGAATTGGTGCGTACGCTGTCGAGATGGGTAAAGTAGCCGCCGATCACGATCTTGCCGGTAGGTTGGACGGCGATCGCCATGATCCAATCATCGGCGTTTAGGCTCGCAGCAAAGGTTGTATCCAGGCTACCATCTGCGTTCAATCGGGCGAGATGCCCACGCGGCACGCCGTTGATCGCCCAGAAGAGGCCGCCGATCACGATCTTACCATCGGGCTGGACCGCCAGGGCCATCACCCAATCGTTGGGACCGCTGCCCACATCGAACGCGGGATCGAGCGAGCCATCCGCGTTCAGCCGCGCTAGACCGGGCCGGCTGACGCTGTCCACCGATGTGAAGCTGCCCGTAATGACGAGCTGGCCGTTCGCTTGGAGCGCCATATGATGGACCGAGCGATCCTGACTCAGCGCAGGTGCAAACGAGGCATCGAGCGAGCCATCGGCATTCAACCGCGCCAGAGCTGACCGGCCCATACTGTTGGTCGAGAAAGAACCGCCGATCAGGAGTTTGCCGTCCGCTTGCAGGGCCATAGCCTGAATACTACTGTACTGAAGATCGGGAATAAACGTGAGATCGAGCGAGCCGTCCACGTTGAGCCGGGCAATGCCAGGTCGTGCTACATTATTAATCGTGTTGAACTGTCCCACAATAATAATCTTGCCGTCGGGCTGTACCGCCAAGCTCCATATTCCTCCCGAATTAGATATAAATGAAGGATCGAGCGAGCCGTTGGCATGGAGCCGCATCAGAATCGATCGACTTAAGCCGTTAGCGTCTGTGGAAGAGCCGGCGATTATAAGCTTGCCGTCGCTCTGGAGCGCCATCGCGCGGACGGTGTCATATCGAGCAAGTGTCGTGGTGAAGGTGGTGTCTGGCGAACCATCGGCATTCAGCCGGGCAAGCGCGGAGCGACGTACACCATTTATCGAGGTGAAGTCGCCGGCGACAATCACCTTACCATCGGGCTGTGCCACGAAGCGAGAGATTGTGCTGCTCATCAGTAATTCCGGCTGGAACGTGCTATCTACATCAGCAGTGCTCGCGGATGGCGCGGCGTGACTCACCAGTGTCGGCAGAGCGAGCAGCATGCACAGCAACACCAGTAGGCGAACAGAGCGGAAGAAGGCTGGACGAACAAGCATCGACGTGTCCTTGGTAGTACAGGTTGATCGAATCGAAGCAAGCGCTGACCGCAGTCTCACGCGGCACATCAGCGCACAGAGCCACGCCGTACGCCGGCAGACCGACGCCTACGCATGTGTTTGGACGCGTATAGAACAGCTTGCAGGAGCCGGCATGAATCGAGCTACCGATCGATGCAGGCACCAGATACACGATCAGGATCAGCGAGCGTAAGATGCGAGATCTAGCAACCCTGGGGGATGGCGAGCTGCTTAGGATGAGATAGGCCGGCGTGTGGACCTAGTATAGCAGGGCCCCAATTCACCAAACAGTCCTTTCCCTCACCATCCTCCTGGAGCGATGGATGTGGGTGTAGGATCTCACAAGTTTTGAGACTCAACAGGCCTTTTTAGCCCTTTTTTGGTCAAAGTTTGAGACTGGAAGCTCTTTTCGGAGCTACCAGTCTCCTAACTCTACCTCAAAGTTTGAGACTCGTGTACTAGGCCGAGCAGTGGTAAAGGGATCTGCGCATGGCGAACGGGGAGCAGCACAGATCGTGCAGCACAATAAACACCGAGGCGGTATCATACGACGCACCGAGGTGAACAATGCAGATCTGGATTGATGCCGACGCGTGTCCTCGCGCTGTGAAAGAGGTGGTGTTGCGTGTCTCTGCACGGCTGCACATCCCGGTTTCGAGTATAGCGTTCAGCCTGGACAGCGCCACCGTGATCAGTACCGGAACAGATGGGTGGGTTTGTGGGTGGGAATGCGCCACCGGCGCGACCTGCTTCACGCTGAAGACGTCGAGCGGGAGTTGGTCATCCACGCTGCACCCACACGGCGATGTCCTCGCGATTGGGCATTGGGACGGCATGCTGCGTCTGTGGGATGTGTGCCAACAGAAGTCCTGTCCTGCGCGTGATCGCGTGTGGTGAGAGAACGCGACTCTGGGCGTCAGTTAGATAGTCCCCAGCGTACAGATCCTCGATCCCACAGGGTTCACCCGTTCGTGAATGGTTTCTTCCGCACGTCGTCCTCAGCGGGGCGAGGTGCCGCACCCTCATGTGGCGCAGAGTCCGGCATCAACGCCTGCCAGAGCCGCGTACCTATAGCAGCGAGCAG
>JAFAYS010000184.1 GCA_019240175.1 Chloroflexota bacterium
AGTTCAAGCGGCTGCTGTTGCGCTTTGAGTTCAAACAGCCGCGGCACTACGGGATGAAGCTGATGGCCTACACGTTGATCAATCTGCGGCATTTCTGCGGTGCCTGAAACTCGCAACCAGCTACATCAGAGACAGCACTTTTCTAGATCGCTCAAATCAGAGCGGATTCTCACTATCTTCCTTCGCTTGGTCACTCGGCCTCCCGTGTAATCTAACGCCAGCTTTGCAGCATGCCTAATCTAGCCTTGTAGCACTGCGACACTCATGCGAGCCGCTTCGGAGCTGGTCAGGCAAGGTGCGGTCGGGACAGAAGCACGCCCGCCTCATCTTGCGTCGGCCTCGCTCGGTGATCGCCTTCCCTTCGTTGCTCGGCTAGTTGGGCAATAAGGTCAGCGACGAGACCGGTCCAGCCGGTCTGGTGCGAAGCGTCATAGCTACGCCCATTGTGGTCGCGGAGGTACTCGTAAACAATAATATAGTCTGTGAAATTGGAATCGCCATGGAACTTTTCGTGTTCTTTGAACACGAAACGTCTGCCGTCAGCATTAGGATGGAGAGTCCCTGTAAGCCGGCGACACAACTCATCAGCGATTTCATCAAGCGTCGTCATGATCCCTGAACCGGTCGGACATTCGATTTCGAGCTTATCGCCATAGAAGCAGTGGAAGCGGCGCAGATGTTCGACTGGTTCTGTCAGCACTGACGCCACTGGCTCCTGGCCAGGGAGGGCGGGGGTAGGTATGGGGCTGCTCCTCACGCTGGAGCGGATGAGAATGCAGTACGTCAGCGGTGGGGAGGACAGGGGCGGCATCACCGGGTATGCGGGTCTCCCGAGCAGGTGCGCGTACGATAGCCTGGTCGGCGCTGCGGACCCGCTCGGTTGCGCTGCCCGCTTGATGCCCGTCAACTATCCTCACCGTTAGGTCGAGGATGTATGTGGGATGGGCGGCGTGATGGTCGGGCTGCTGGTATTCGCATTTCTGGCCGGGGCCGCGCTCCTCGTGCTCTGGCTTCACCCGCGGCTCCCGCCCACGCTTCTTTCGAAGGAGACCACCGACAGCGTCCGCTTGGGGATCGGCGTCGTCGCTACGATCACCGCCCTCGTCGTCAGCCTGCTGATCAGCTCGGTCAAGGGCAGCTTCGACCGAGTGCACCACGACGTGCAGACCTTCGCGACGGAGCTGATCCTGCTAGATCGGACGCTTCGCTTCTATGGTCCTGGCGCAGATGATGCCCGCGCTCTGCTGACGCGCTACACGGAGCGGGCGCTCCAGGAAACGTGGCCGAGCAAAGGCCACCGGGCAATGTTTGACGACCACACGGCGAGCGCGCTGCTGGACCAGACGGAAGCGGCGATCCTGGCACTGCCGATGACAGCTCCCCAACAGTCGCGCCTTGCGGAGCGTGCCGCCGGAGAAATACGAGACATCGTGCGGCAGCGCTGGTCCCTCGTCGAGGAGAGCGGCAGCGCCGTCTCGCCTATTCTGGTAGCCGCCTTGTCCGTCTGGCTGGGGTTGATCTTCGCGAGCTGCGGCTACAATGCCCCTCGCAACGGCCTAGTCGTCGCCGTCTTTGTCATCTGCGCCGCCTCGGTCGCGGGCGCGATCTTCCTGATCGTGGAGATGGACGGGGCCTTCACCGGCCTCATCACCGTTCCAAGCGACTCGATCCAACGAGCACTGGCCCATATGCAGAGCTAGCGCGGCGGCCTGCTGATCGTGGCAGGGACGCGCGTTGCCGCACGCTCTCCGCACAGATCCGTACGAGCCCGATTCGGGCATCCGGCTCCCGCTTCGGGTGTTTGACGGCGAAGCGCTGGTTTGGCCAGGGGTGTAGGATCTGCGGTTGCAGGAGCCAGTCGTCAACCAGTTTGCTGATCCGCTCCCACGTCGGTATGGTGGCGTGATTCAAAACCGGCTTCACCTGTGACCCGGTTTTGAACCACGCCCTGCCAAGCGCAGGCGACCCTAAGTGTCTGTTTGTAGAGATCAGGCGCTGCATTCCTCGACGACAAGGCGCTTGAGGCGGCGGGCGAGGATCGAGATGAATGCGATCGCAACGAAGGCGATGAGGTGCGCCTTCGAGCGCTCGAAGATCGTGTTCAACCGCCGGTAGCGGCTCAGCCAGGCGAACGAGCGTTCAACCGCCCAGCAGATGCCAGCGGGAACGAACTGTCCATCGCGGCCGCGCGCAATGGCCTCGACGGTGATGCCAAGTGCCTGACCCGCGTCAGCCAGCCGCTTGCCCCGATAGCCGAGATCACCGAGCGCCGGACCCTGGAAGCCGCCATCGGCGAGTTCGCGCAGAACCGGGACGATGGCTTTCGTGTCATGGCGGTTCGCCGGCGCGACATCGATCGCCAGCGGGATGCCGTATTTCTCAACGGCGATCTGGATCTTGACGCCGCGGACCTTCTTGCCGCCATCAACGCCGCGCTCGAAACAGCTCGGCGCTGCGCGGCAGGAGCGGCTGTCGATGACCACCACGCTTGGTTCCGGGCTATCACCGCAGGCGCGCCGCCAGGTGCGGCGCAGCCGCTTGAGCAGCCGACGCCAGAGCCCGAGCCGGGTCCAGCGCGCGAACAGCCCGTAGAGCGTGTTGAAGGGGATCTCGCAGAGCAGTCCGACCGCCCGCCACTGCATGCCGCAAAAGCAGACACACCAGATCGCCATCACCGCCTTGCGCAACGCTGCTCCGGCCAGCGGCGGCTTGGGCCCCGGTCGCTGTGGCCGGCTGCCGTCCTTGGCCATGGCCTCGAGTTCATCCAGCACCGCATCGACGAAGATGTCGACATCGGCAAACGCATCTCATGGGCCCGGAGAGGTCTGTGCAGGACGGACGGCAGTGCCCATAGTGTCTGGCATCGGTGCGGTTGACGACGATTGCGCGGCGGCTTGTCGTCCGTTCTGACCTCACCTTCAATCCGACCTCAGGTTGTAATCACGCCCGCAACGGCCGGCTCGCCCTTGCTACAAACAGACACTCAGTATCGCGCTGCCCGGACCGGAGCCTTCCAGATGTGGGCCGAGGTCACCGGCGTTGCCCGCGTGGGGTGAGCCTCGGTGCGCCCGACCCGCGTCACGGGTTTTGTCGCGCCCGCAGCCGGACAATCTGACGATGCCGCTGCACCAACGCCGATCCGAACGCGCCAGGTCAGGCGACGTCGCAAAGCACTTACCGGACGCACCACTTAGGGCAGTTCGGTTACCTTGCATGTGGCCTCCTTCGTGGTATCATGACCTTATCAGTCGTCTGTCACGGAGGCATGCTGCGGGTCGCGGTTAGACCAGCCCAAGCCGTCGGACCAATTTGCGGGAGAGCAGTGATGTCACATCCTGCCGTTTCGGGTTTCCGAGTGCTCCGCGGTCACGATGGCTGAACACCAGAAGATAGTTCG
>JAFAYS010000264.1 GCA_019240175.1 Chloroflexota bacterium
CACGAAGAATCGGTCAGCGTTGGCGGCATGGGCCTGGGGCTGAGCATTTCGCGGGAAATTGTCGAGCGGCACGGCGGGCGCATGTGGTGCGACTCGACCGAAGGATCGGGCAGCTTGTTTGGCGTTACGCTGCCGCTGCCCGATCGCTAAATTCAGGTCCTTGGTTGTAGGTTCTTCGGTTCGCTAAATCCGTTTAGGTTCTAGGTTCTGGGTTCTAGGTTCTCCGTGGCTAGACCGGCATGTCCAGCCGTACGGTGCGCGTGGGCGCCGACTGTCGGAAGGTGACGATCAGGCGGCCAAACTCGATCCGCGCCAGATCGGTGAGCGGGAAGGGCTGATGCGGCTGCAAGCGCTGGCTATTCACAGACGTGCCGTTGACGCTGTTCAAGTCCTTGATCATCCACTGCCCATTGATAAAGCTGATGCTGGCGTGCGTGCGACTAACGCCCATGGTGCTGCCATTAAACTGCGCCAGATCGATATCCGGGATCAGGTTATTGGCCACATCTTTCAGGCCGATGCGCAGCTCCGGCTTCTGGGCCGACAGCTCGATGCTTTGACCGCCTTCAAACACCAGCTCAGCCTTGGAAGGCATCGGCGGCGGCAAGGTTATATCCTGTAGCTGGCGCTCAAGCTGCTCCAGGCTGTCGCGCGCGGTTGCGACCAGCCGCTCATAGCGGTTAAGCTCCTGGGTATAGTTGTAGATTTCCTGCTTCTTTCGCTCAATCTCTACAGTTTTATCAACTACCTTCTGCTTGTTGATGATCGCGAGCTGCAAGCTCTCGAACTCGGCCTCTTTTTGCCGCAGAATCGGCTGAAGATCAAGATTGGCCCGAATCAGCGGCTGCTGCGCGTCGGGCGGGAGATTTTGGATGCTGCGCTTGTTGTCGTCAATATTTCGACGAATCTGGCTTAGCTCGGTGGCTAGCACTTTGACATAGTTGCGCAGACGTTCGATCTCTTGTTGTAGCGCGGGTGCATTAGACATGATCGTCTCCTTCTAAAGATTCAACCGCGAAGCTCGCAGCGCAGGTAGCCTGACGGCACGAATAAACGCGCTCTATGTTCTCTGATTGCATAAAGCTGGTAGCATATACAGCAGATAGTTTGTGCTTGTCAAATAAGCGCTGGCTTGGACGTGAAGATTCCGCAAATAGTTGCGCTATTCGACGATGCTGCCGCCCAAGATTGGGGCTGTGTGGCCCCCGCGACTTTAAGCGATAGGTGTAGTGTATGTCGCAGATCAACGTAGCTCATCTCCAAAAATCGTATCGCGTGCATCATAAAGAGCCGGGCCTCAAGGGCTCGCTGCGCGCGTTTGTGCGTCGCCAGTACCAAGATGTGCGCGCCGTCGACGATCTGTCGTTCACGATCGACGAGGGCGAGGTGGTCGGCTTTTTGGGTCCGAACGGCGCGGGCAAGACCACAACGCTGAAAATGCTCTCGGGTCTGCTGCATCCGTCCGGCGGCCAGCTTCAGGTGCTGGGCTACACGCCCTTCGAGCGCCGCAACGATTTTCTGCGCCAGATCACGCTGGTAATGGGCCAGAAGCAGCAGCTGATCTGGGATCTGCCGGCGATCGAGACCTTCGAGGTCAACCGCGCGATCTACGAGATCCCCGACGATCTGTATCGCAAAACGGTGGCCGAGCTGACCGAGCTGCTGAATCTTGAGCCGCTGCTGACTAAGCAGGTGCGCAAGCTTTCGCTGGGCGAGCGCATGAAGTGCGAGCTGGCGGCGGCGCTGCTGCACAGTCCGAGGGTGCTCTTCCTCGACGAGCCGACGATCGGCCTCGACGTGACGATGCAGGCCAATGTGCGCAAGTTTATCGCCGAGTACAACACGCGGCATCGCGCGACGGTGCTGCTGACCAGCCACTACATGGCGGATGTGACGGCGCTCTGCAAGCGCATCATCGTGATCGATCGCGGCAAGCTGCTCTACGACGGCGATTTCCAGGCGCTGGTCGAGCGCGTCGCGCCGCACAAGATCGTGCGCATCAAGCTGGAGCAGCCGATCGAGCGGTCGGCGCTGGAGCCCTACGGCACGATCGATACGCTGGATGGCGTCGAGGGCAGCCTGCTGGTTGGTCGTGACGAGACCTCGCGCGTTGCGGCGCGGCTGCTCAGCGACCTGCCAATCGTCGACGTGACGATCGAAGAGCCGCCGGTTGAGGAGATCATCGGCGAGCTGTTCAGCGGCGGCGCGCTAGCCAAAACCAATGCCGAAGCGCCGCAACTCACCGTGAGCTGAGTCGTCAAAGCTTGTGCCGTTTGCGGATTGGAAGGCTGGCCTATCAGCTAGCGCGCATTGACAGGCCTGATCCGACTCCGTACAATGCACGCGCTTAGCTTTATCTGTGAGGTTACCCGTGGGCGAACTATTAGGCGGACTTGGCAATCTGATTACACGCATCATCGACGCGCTGGGCTATCCCGGCATTATTCTGGTGATGGCTGCCGAAAATATCTTTCCTCCGATTCCCTCGGAGCTGGTGATGCCGCTGGCTGGCTTCAGGGCCTATGAGGGCAAGTTCAATATTTTCGGCGTGATCATCGCCGGCATGATCGGCTCGGTGATCGGCGCGCTGGCGCTCTACTACATCGGCGCGTGGGCCAATGAAACTGTGATCCGGCGCTTTGTCCGCCGCTGGGGCCGCTACGCGTTTATCTCCGAAAAAGATATTGATACTACGCTGGGCTACTTCAGCCGTCACGGCGAGGCAGTGATCTTTTTTGGCCGCTTGATTCCGATCGTCCGCAGCTTGATCTCGATTCCGGCGGGCATGGAACGCATGCCGCTGCCGAAGTTCCTGCTCTTCACGGTGCTCGGCACCACGATCTGGAGCGCGATTCTGTCGTACGCTGGCTGGGTGCTGCGCCAGCAGTGGGATGATGTGCTGGGCTACGTCAAGCAGTACGAGCACCTGGTGCTGGGGCTGGTGGTTGTAGGCGTGCTGGTCTTCCTGTACATGCGCGTGCTCAAGCCGCGTCTCAATCGCTCGGCCTCGCTGGGCAGCGAGTAGCGTTGGTTTTCTCGCGGTATATGACCTGCTACAATAGGTCCAGAAGTGTAGCGTACGGAGTGCGAGAATGAATCGAACGATCGCTGGACGACTGGCGCTGATCCGTGGCGCGCGACATCAGCTCAAGACCTTTGCCAAACAAGCGGATGACCTGCGGCCCTGGTGGCCGATCGCGATTCCTGCGCTGCTGTTTGTGTTTGTGCGCTCGTATCAGGACGAGCAGAAAAAGATGCTCGAAGAGCGGATGCGCGCGATCAAGCAAGAAAAGCAGATGTTCGATAAGGTCGAGCGCCAGCTGGTCCGCGAGATCAGCGAGAAAAGCGGCTCTCCCGGCAGGCTGCGGCGGCTGCTTCCTCGGCGGACGCGGCGCACATAGCCAACGTACGACGCTCCCGCATGTGGAGCGTCGTTTTGTATCTCAGGTTAAGATCATGGCTCAAGACTTTAATGTGCGGGTGCTGGCGGCGCACGAGTACCGTGCACTGGCGGCGGAGATCGCCCACGTCGAGTCGTTTCCCGAGCGGGTGGCTGCGACTACGCCCAAGGGCATTTTCCGCGTTGTGCGCGCCGATCAGATCTCCTACGTGGCGGCGATTATTCTCAAGCAAGAGCTGCTGGCGCTGGACGCCGACGGCGTGATCAGTCCGGCGGTGTATCTTGGCGACCGCGCGGCGACGACCGATCTGGTGATCTTTGCCACGCAGCGCCAGTATCGCGCGCTGATCGGGCGGATCAGGGCGTTTCCGATGGAAGATCTGCACGCCTTCGCGGACCAGCTTGAGGCCGTGCTCACCGCCTACGACGCCGACGATCGCGGCGGGCTGACGCTGCGGGATCGCGCGTGGCGCTGGGGTGAGCGTACGCTGATCATGGGCATTATCAACACCACGCCCGACTCGTTCTCCGGCGATGGCCTCGATCGTGGTGATGCGGGCGACCTGGTCGATCGGGCGGTGGCGCAGGCGCGGCACTTTGCGGAGAGCGGCGCAGATCTGTTGGACGTGGGCGGCGAGTCGACGCGGCCCGGCGCGCGGCTGGTGGAGGCCGCCGAGGAGCGCGAGCGGGTGGTGCCGGTGATTGAAGCGCTGCGGCGTGAGCTGGATCTGCCGATCTCGGTCGATACCTGGAAGGCCGAGGTGGCGGCGGCGGCGCTGGATGCGGGCGCGGATCTGGTTAACGATGTGTGGGGGCTGCGTCTGCCCGAGGGCGGCTGGCACACCGCGATGGCCGATCTGGTCCGTGAGCGCAACGTGCCGATCATTCTCATGCACAATCGGCGGGCGCAGGCGGCGGTGGGCACCTTCGGCGGCCATTATCGCAAGGTGGAGTACAACGACCTGCTCGGTGATATGCTGCGTGAGCTGCGCGAGTCGATCGCGTTTGCATTGGAGCGCGGCATTCGGCCCGAGCAGATCATCGTCGATCCCGGCATTGGCTTTGGCAAGACGCCAGCCCAAAATATCGAGGTGCTGTGCCGTTTGAGCGAGTTTAAATCGCTGGGCTATCCGCTGCTGCTGGCGACCTCGCGCAAATCGTTTATTGGGCTGGCGCTCGGCAATCTGCCACCGGATGAGCGCGTCGAGGGCACAGCGGCGACGGTGGCGCTCGGCATTCAGGCGGGTGCAGATATGGTGCGCGTTCACGATGTCGCGCCGATCGCTCGGCTGGCGCGCATGACCGATGCGATCGTGCGGCCCGGCGCGTGGGAGCGGCTGACTGCCCAAGATCCGGCCTAGCGCTTGGGTCGCTCGACCAGAATCAGGCTGTTGCCCTCGCTGTCCAGGATCATTGCCTGCGTGCCCCAGGGCTGAGTCTCCGGCTCCATGACGAACTGCACGCCTTTGGCCCGCAGATCCGCAGCGTACGCGGCCATGTCGCCGACGTTGAAGGTGACGGGCTGGGGCTTGCCGACGAGATGTTTATAATCTTGCCAGTTCTCGTCGGGCTTGTACAGCACAATCTCGGTGATCGCTCCCTTGGGCGCGACCGAAACCCAGCGGGTGGTTGGGCTCAAGGGCGCGTCTTGACGTGGCTCGAAGCCCAGCACATTGGTATAAAAATCTTTGGCCCGATCTTGATCGGCGACGAAGATGCTCACCGTTCCTACCTGCTCGATCATAACGGCGCTCCTTACGAAAGATCTTCGCGACCATCTTAATCTAAAACAGATGTTCTGTAAATGCTTTTAGCTGACGCAACGCGCCTTGACGTTGGGCGCAACCGTTGGTACGGTTGATCTGTGCTACCATTCAATCGTTTGCAGAACACAGGATAAACCATGTCGAAGCTACGCTCTATTCTGGCGCTGCTACTGGTGAGCAGCGTGCTCTTGCTCACGGCCTGTGGCCGGCCCTATCAGTACACCGCGACCGTGCTTGAGCCGGCCAAGCAGGTGACGGATTTTACGATCAACGATCAGAACGGACAGCCTTTTACGCTCAGCGCGCAGCAGGGCAAGGTCACGCTGATCTTCTTTGGTTATACCAACTGTCCCGATTTCTGCCCGACCACCATGGGTGACTGGAAGCAGGTCAAGCAGCTGCTGGGCGAGGATGCCGCCAATGTGCGCTTCGTGCTGCTCTCGGTTGACCCGCAGCGCGATACACCCGAGGCGCTCAAGCAGTATCTCGATCATTTCGATCCGTCGTTCATCGGCTTGCGGCCCAGCCAGGAGCAGCTGGATCAGCTGAGCCAGGAGTACGGCGTCGGTGCGGACGCCCACACCCAGCACATGGAGGTCGCCGATCCCACACGTCACGGCACCTACAGCTATGCGATCGATCAGTCAGGGCGCTGGCGGCTGCTCTTTAGCTACGGCACACATCCCGAGCAGATCGCCGACGACCTCAAGCAGCTGTTGCAATCGAGCTAACCGGAGCTCTTGTATGGGCCATTCCATTTGCGCGATCCTGCTCAAAGGCGCATTCGACGAGCAGCGCGCTGCCGCCTACGATCTGTTTGGCATCGCGCTGGACCACGACCTCACGATGTTTCATATCGATCACTACTACACGGCCTGCTGGCAGAAACAGCTTGAGCTTACGGGCTCGCTGCCAGCACCCGGTGCCTGCGCGATTTTTCCCGACGAGGCGGTCATCGCTGTGTTGGTGTCAACAATCACCGGCAGTCCGGACCCGCTGTTTGCGGTGATCTTGACAGACTATTTTGGCGGCGCTGGCGATCAATGGGCTTATGTGTATCGCGGCGCGGCGCTGGTCAATCCGCAGATTCGTACCATCAATCAAGCCCTGGCGCGCCTCGGCGTAGTTGCCGGTCCCGGCAAGGACGAATTCGATACGATCGGGCTAGGCCACTATCGCTCGCAGCCGGAGTATTTAGACAAATATGAGGACCTGGCCGACGAGTTAGGTGTGTAAGTTGGGAGGAGCTGGTCAAGCACTCATGATTGTCGATAAGTTTACATAATTTTCATAATCGAGCTATGTGATGACACTTAATCAGTCATTCGACGCAAGTCGCGCCGTCTTCTTGCAAGAGCTTCAAGATGCACATGCCGTTGAAGGCGGCACGCTAGTGGTCAATGCTGTCAACGCGCCGCCAGAGCATTTTGTGCAGTTTTTGTTCTGGGATCAAAACCTGGTTGCGTGGGAAGTTGGTACCTATCTCGACGTCGGGCGTATCTGGCGCAAGCAGAAGATCTTTCTCACACTTGAGCAACAGGCGTTACTTGAGGCGCATGGCTTTCGCTTTGACCGCAAAGAGTCGCCCAACTACATGCGGATCGTGGAGATCGCAGGGCCAGAAACCTTGCAGCAGATCGTCGACGAAAGCTGCGAGATCTTGCTCACGGTCTATGGGGTCGATCCGGCGTCTGAGCTGTGCTTTGAGCGCATCGTCTAATTGAGTGATTGTGGAGGGTGCGGATCGGCGGTAGTTGTCGGTTGCGGCTGCCAGAAATCACAGATCGCTCAGTGCTCCAAAGGTGTATCATGCACAAGGAATACGCCCTTCAGTAGGAGCAACCACACGATGCGCCCGACAAAATCATCCTCCTGGTTTACCAGCTTTGCCAAATGGACCTCACGAGCGACTGGACGGCCCGCCACCTTTGTTGTGGCGGTAGCAGTGATTCTGATCTGGGCGATCACCGGCCCGCTCTTTGGCTTCAGCGATACCTGGCAGCTGGTGATCAACACCGGCACGACGATTATCACCTTTCTGATGGTCTTTCTGATTCAGAACACGCAAAATCGCGACTCGGAGGCGATTCAGGTCAAGCTGGACGAGCTGATCCGCGCCATGGCCGGAGCTCACAATGTGCTGCTCGATCTTGAGGAGCTGGACGAGGCGCAGCTGGACCGGATTCATGCCACGTATGAGGCGCTGGCCAGCCAGGCTCGCGAGGAGCTCAAGCGCGGCGGCTTCGACACCAACAGCCCAACGCTCGCCGATTAATCAAAGAGCCAGCTGATGAGCACAACAAAACCAGGCCCTCGCGTTCAGCGCGTCCTGTGGCTTGCCGTCGGCTTGCTGACGCTGATCGGTGTTGCAGTCGTAGTGCGACGCACGGCGCTGCTGGTGCCGGTGCTGCGCGACGGCTACCAGCCGCACGCCGCCACAGCCGCACCCACGGCGGCCCTCGACGATATTTTTGCGCGCTATCCGCTGCTCACGCTGATTCACATCATTCCCGGCCTGCTCTTCATGAGCTTGTGGCCCCTGCAGTTTAGCGCGACGCTGCGCCGCCGATCGCTGCGCTGGCATCGCTGGAGCGGACGCGTGGCCGTGGTGTGTGGGCTGATCATCGGGGTCTCGGCGCTGGTGATGAGCGTGGGCATGCCGGCGATCGGTGGTGTGAATCAGGCGGTGTCGACGCTGGTGTTTGGCGTGTTCTTTCTGGTGGCGCTGGGCAAAGCCTTTCGGCATATTCGGCGGCATGAGATCGCGCTGCACCGCGAGTGGATGATTCGCGCGTTCTCGATTGGTCTGGCGGTCGCGACGATCAGGCCGATCATTGGTATGTTCTTCGCCACAAGCCGCGTCTCTGGTCTCACGCCGTCTGAGTTCTTCGGCCTGGCATTCTGGATCGGCTTCACACTGCATCTGATCGCGGCGGAAGCCTGGATTCGTTGGACGCGTCCCAAAATGGCAGCAGGACAGCCGGCACGCCAGCCGCTGCGTGGCTAGCACGATCTACCGAGCAGTGTAGCTGAAGCAGGGCGGGTGCGATTGTCGCCCCGCTTCGCCGTTCGTGTGGCAGACTAGGCGTTTTTGGTCGCGGCCAGCATATCAAGGTAGTGCTGGTTGTACATCAGGCCCAGCACGTTGCCAAACGGATCGACGACCGACGCCGTGACGAAGCCTTCGCCGCGCTTGGTGATCGGCTCAAGTTGGGTCGCGCCCAGCGCCAGTACACGCTCAAGCGCGGCTGGCAGATCGTCGACGTGCCAGTTGACACTCGCTCCTGCC
>JAFAYS010000281.1 GCA_019240175.1 Chloroflexota bacterium
GCCGCGTCACGATTGCGCCACGCAGCTCGGCCCGCTCGCCGATGTAGGAGTTGCGCCAGATAATCGAGCGATCGATGTGGGCGCTGGTATCGACGATGTTATAGTCGCGGATCACCGTCGGGCCGTTGACCACAACGCCGCCTTTGATCTTCACGCCGTGGCCGAGAAAGATCGGCCCGTAGAGCCTGGCATCGGGCGCAATCTCGTGCTCGCCGTCGACCCAGATCTCATCGCCGATGTTGATGCCCAGCCGCGGTATGCGCACACGATTTTGCAGATAATCGGCGGTCGCGCGCATATACGCATCGATCGTGCCGATATCGGTCCAGTAGCCGTCGGCGATATAGCCAAAGATCGACTCGTCCTGCTGTAACAGCTGCGGAAAAACATCTTTCGACCAGTCGACGTTTTTGCCGGCCTCGACATACTCGAAGATGCGCGGATCGAGCACATAGATGCCGGTGTTGACAGTATCCGAAAACACCTCGCCCCAGGACGGTTTTTCCAGAAACTGCCTGACCCGTCCGCTCTCGTCGGTGATGATCACGCCGTATTCCAGCGGATTCTCGACGCGCTTGAGCGTCAGCGTGGCCAGCGCCCCCTTCGACATGTGATAGTTGATCACATCGGTCAGATTGAAGTCGGTCAGCGCATCGCCTGAGATCACCAGGAACGGCTCGTCCAGCAGCGCATGTGCGTTGCGCACACTGCCCGCCGTACCCAGCGGCGACTCTTCCACCGAGTAGGTGATCTGCACGCCGTACGCTGAGCCGTCGCCAAAGTAATCCTGGATCACATTGGCCAGATACTGCACGGTAATAATGATCTCGGTAATGCCGTGCATTTTGAGCAGCTCGACGGTATGCGCCATCACGGGACGATCGACCAGCGGCACCATCGGCTTGGGACGGTTAATCGTCAGGGGACGTAAGCGTGAACCTTCCCCGCCTGCCATAACTACAGCTTTCATAATGGCTTTCTCCTGCTCCGGCAGTATTCCCAATTTCTGCGGGCGGGCATGGCGCAGTATAGCACCAGGGCATTGCTCGGACCAAGCGGCCTTGGTCCCTGAGTACTCCTAGGATTTGTAACATATTTTAACCTGGCGCGCGACTGAACGTTCGCCAGGCTTGCGTCGATTTGTGCTACGCGTGTTCGCCGGCGCGTGACGGCTGCCGCGCTGCCAGTTTTTGGAGTCGCTCGGCGGCGGCTTGCAGCGTGGCGATCTGCTTGGCGAAGCAGAAGCGCGCCATCAGCGGCGCGGTCGTCGGCTCGACATAAAACGCCGACGGTGGGATCGCAGCCACGCCGATCTCGGTCGTCAGGTGGCGGCAAAACTCGACATCGGTGGCAAAGCCCCAGTCGCGCAGATCGACCATCACAAAGTAGGTTCCGGCGGGCGGCACGACCGCAAAGCCGACGTCGCGCAGCACGTCCAGCAGCAGATCGCGGCGCTGGCGGTAGAAGTCCAACAGCTCGGCATAGTAGCTCGAGTGCAGCGCCGCGTTGAGCGCCGCCGCCATCGCGTGCTGAAACGGCGTAGCGATCGCAAAGGTGCTGAACTGGTGCACGCGGCGGATCGCATCGGTCAAGGGCGGCGGCGCGATCGTATAGCCGATCTTCCAGCCGGTCATGCTAAATGTCTTGCCGGTGCTGTTGATCGTCACCGTGCGCTCCCACATGCCGGGCAGCGTGGCCAGCGGTAGATGCTCGCCAACGTAGATCATGCGATCATAAACCTCGTCGGCGATCGCGATCACGTCATGCTCACGGCACAGCTCGGCGATCAGCGCAAGCTCGGCCCGACTAAACACTTTGCCGGTCGGGTTGTGTGGTGTGTTGACGATGATCGCGCGAGTCTTGGGGCCGAACGCCGCCCGCAGTGCCTCGGGATCGAAGGTCCAGGCTGCGTCGTCGCTCTCCGCCTGCGGTGGATCGAGCCGAACGTAGCGCGGCACACCGCCGGCCATAATCACACCCGGCGCGTAGGAATCGTAGGCCGGCTCGAACAGAATCACCTCGTCGCCAGGATTCACCACCGCCAGGATCGTTGCGAAGAGCGCCTCGGTCGCGCCACAGGTGATCGTCACCTCGTTGGCGCTGGCAGCCAAGCCGTACGCGCTGCGATACGTATCGACGACGGCCTGGCGCAGCGCGGGCACGCCCGGCGACGGCGCGTACTGGTTGTGGTCGGCCAGAATCGCGTCGATCGCCGCCTGCTTAACATGCGCGGGGCCGGCGAAGTCGGGAAAGCCCTGCGAAAGATTAATCGCCTGATGCTCAAGCGCCAGCGCGCTCATCTCGCTAAAGATCGATGTACCAAAACCGTGGACACGTTGAGCCATATATTGATGCACAGCTTAGCCTCCTTGCACGCAACAATGCGACGATCACACTGAAGAACATTTTACATGGAATCAGCAATAGGTCTTGAATATAGTCAGGGTTCGTGTTATAGTGAAAAAAGTAAATCTCTGCCGTTTCCATCAATCACCCCTCTAGAGAAAAGGTCGGTGCGACATTGAGCAACGTACTCGATCAGGTGTTGGCTATTGCACGGCAGCAACGAATTCTGACCTACGCAACCCTCTTGCAGTACATCCCCCGGCCAGAACTCGATATTCCGCTTGTTGATCATCTTTTTGCCTGCTGCCTTTCCGAAGAGATTGAAGTTGTCGATGACGTTGCCGAGATGATCTCCGGCGATGCCAGCGACCTCGACGTGGACGATGTTGACATCGAAGAGGTGCTTCAAAGCGAGCCGGGCCTGGAAGACCCGATTCGCCTGTATCTGCGCGAGATCGGGCGCATCAGCCTGCTCACCGTGACGGAAGAAACCCAGCTTGCGCAGCAGGTCGAGCGCGGCGTGCTGGCGTATGCGCGGCTCAACGAGGACAGCTTTGTGCGCGAAGAGCGCTCGACGCTTCAGCAGTGGGTTCAAGAAGGTGAGGCTGCTCGGCAGCACCTGATCAACGCGAATCTGCGGCTGGTCGTTTCGATCGCCAAAAAGTATGTGGGCCGCGGCCTGTCGTTCCTGGATCTGATCCAGGAGGGCAACATCGGCCTGATGCGCGCGACCGAGAAATTCGATTATACCAAGGGCTTCAAGTTCTCCACCTACGCCACCTGGTGGATTCGCCAGGCGAT
>JAFAYS010000406.1 GCA_019240175.1 Chloroflexota bacterium
CTGGATACACTTGGCGGCGACTACAGCCTGGCCTACGATATCAACAATCACGGACAGGTCGTTGGTGCCAGCGAGACGGCGACAAACGAAGGACACGCATTTATCTGGACTGCCGAAGACGGCATGCGCGATCTGGGAACGCTGGGCGGAGGTTTTAGCAATCCCACAGACATGAACAATCTAGGGCAGGTGGTTGGCATCAGCGCCGACGAGTTTGATCGCGATATTCCGTTCATCTGGAGCGCCGAGACCGGCATGGTTGCGCTCGAAGCGCGTGGCTGTAAACTCAACTCTGCCGCATCAATCAACGATCGCGGCCAGATCGCCGGGATGATAGTGCTTGGACCCCAGCTCACTCACGCCGCCATCTGCAACCCCGACGGCACGACGATCGATCTCGGCTCGGCGAGCGAGTACCTGAGCACATCCGAAGACATCAACGATCAGGGCACCGTCGTGGGAGTGAGCTACCTGGGGCCAGATTTCCAGGTGCCGCACGCTACGCTGTGGGGCAACCAGTAGATCGTGCAGCAGCAGAGTAAGCGGCATGTGCTTCACGTGCGCCGCGCTCTTACAGCTCCACCTCGATGTCCTCTTCCAGATCTTCAAGCTTTTGCAACCGTAGCTTGCCGAGCCGCGATTCTGCTGATTAAAAAAAAGAAGAGGCACGGCGAACCGTGCCTCCCAAGTCAATCGGATGCGCTGTGCTACTGCGAAAGCATCGGCATCCAGATGCGCGAGCCAATCAGCTGATACACACGCACATAATCGAAGTTGGCGGTGAAATCGCCGTTGTTGGGCGAGCCCATCGAGACCAGGCCAATGCGCGCGTTCTGGCCAAGATCGTGGTTCCAGGTACCGCCACGCACCCAATTCTCGCCGTCGCGGCTGGTGTAGGCCGTGTACAGTTCACCGCCACCGGTCGCACGCCTGACGATCCGTAGATACGTCCACTCGTCGGGCGGCCCGACCAGCGTGCTGCCGTAGAACGGACCTTTGACCGGATCGACGTACTCGCGGGCAAACTCGGTCTGGCGCGTTTCCCAGATCGAGACATGCACCAGCCGCACATAGCGATCGTCGTCGGCGTAGATCAGCAGGCCGGCCTGAGTATAGTTGAAGCAGCAGCCGCCAGGCGGCAGATCCAGCTTCATGCGCGTCTCAACCACATAGTTACTGTTGGGCGCGGCCTGGCTCAAGATCGCGGCGCTGTTATTGGTCTGGTACAGATCGGCGGCCTGCGTATCGAAGCGGAACGTGTTGTCTTCCAGGCCATACATATCGGCGGCGGGCTCGCGCGTCCAGCTCCACTGCGGGCTGAGCAGCAGTCCGTTGAACTCGTCGGAGAACTGCGTGAGCTGGCGGCCAAGCTCGTCGTTGGGCGCGGGCGGCTGGCGATAGCCGGTGGTATCGCCGGGCTGCGCGGCTGGGCCTTGCTGCGGCGTGTCGGAGATCCACTGGCCGCCGCGCACCGTAGGCCAGCCGTCGATCCAGTCGAGCGCATCCAGCAGCACAGGTCGCTTGGTAAAATTATCGGTGCCGGCGAAATACGGCTCGTTCTGATCGATCGCGTGGTAGATCGTCCAGTCCTGGCCGGCGAAATCGGTGAAGACCGTGTTATGGCCAGGCCCGACCCAGCGATTGCCGTTGTTGCTCAGCACCGGGGTGCCGCCCACACGACCGTTGGGGGTGGCGTCGGCCTCGGGATTGAGCGACACACCCTCGCGATCGACGAAGGGGCCGGTGGGGCTGGCCGAGCGTCCGGCAAAGACGCTGTAGCCGGTCTGCGGACCATTGCAGCAGTTCGAGGCCGATACAAACAGGTAGTAGTAGCCCTCGTGCGCAAACACTTCCGCGCCCTCGTAGCGGTTGGCGATCGTGATCTGCTTGGCGCTCGCGGCGGGCGCGGTAAAGCCGTCGGCGGACAGCTCACGCACGAAAATGCCGCCGTAGTAGCTGCCATAGTAGATGTACTTCTGGGGCTCGTCGTACTCGTCGGTGGGCGGCACCTCGATCACCTCAGGATCAAAGGTCCAGAAGAAGTTACAGCCAGGACCGCCACGGCGCGGCTCCACCACCGGACGACCGAGATCGGTCCACGGGCCGAGCGGGCTGTCGCTGGTCGCAACGCCGATCGCGTTATCGCCGTTACAGTTGGCCTCGCCGCTGGTCGCGTCGGTAACGTCAGTAATGCCGTAGTAGAGATAATACTTCCCGTCGAAGAAATCGATCTCGGGTGCCCACACGCCCGCGAACGGCGCGGCCCAGCTCAGATTTGGGATCGATCCGCCGGCATCGCGGGTAAACGCGTCGCCCATGTAGGTCCAGTTGACCAGATCCAGCGAGCGGAACATCGGCACCAGGTGGAAGTTAAAATCGTTGCCGGTTTTGTCTTCGTCGTTGAGCGGGTCGGTGGTGCAGTACATGTACCAGTAGTTGTCGCCGGTCTGCTGACCACGGATCACCGACGGATCGGCGCAGCTTTCGACTAGCCCGTCGCTCGGGATCTGCACCGACAGCGGATTAGTATAGGTGGCGGCGCTGGGCCGGACCTGCGCGGTCGTCACCGGAGCAGCACTGGCCACCCCGACGATCAGCAGCAGCGCCAGCAGATGGACGAGTGGACGCGGCAATCGCTGCCGCATGATACCTCGCTGCATCGTTCTTCCCCTTTCCAAGCACATCGAGAACCTAGAACTTAGAACCTAGAACCTAGAGCCCAGGGACAAAAGAACAAAGAACAAAGAACAGAACATGAACTTTCTCTCTGTTCCGTTGTTCTTTGTTCTTCCCATATGCGCTACGGCAGCGGCTGCGGCACTCGGTCGGGGCCGCGCACCACCGGCGTATCGCCTTCCCAGGCCAGCTCGTCAATCATGATGCGGCGATACGAGACGGTCGGGTCCCACGAGTGATACATCAGCCAGGGCTCGCCGTCTTTGTCCAGCACAATATCCTGGCCGCCGGGACCGATCGCCGCGCCGCTCTTGATGTCGGACGTCAACAGCGGACCGTCGGGTTTGGTGTAGGGGCCGGTGATCTGATCCGCAACCGCGTAGCCCACCGAGTAATCCAGGCCGGCGTAGTTGTTGGCGGAGTAGAACAGATAATATTTGCCGCTGTGCTTCCAGAGCGTCGGCGCTTCTACGACCAGCCCTTCCCACAGCTGATCATTTTCGATCAGCTTTGCCGGCTCGCTTTCCAGCGTCAGGCCGTCGGCGGAGACTTTTTGCAGATACAAACGCGTCAGGCCACCGCAGCAGTTACCGTCATTTTTCCACAGCACATAGCGCGTACCGTCCTCGTCGGCAAAGGTGCCGGCATCGATCGCGCCGCCTTCGCCGGTGGGACAGATCAGCGCTTTGTCGGCGGTCGACTGGAACGGGCCTTCCGGCTTATCGCTGGTGGCCACGCCGATGCACTGGTAATTGCTGGCGGTATCGCGGGCAGTAAAGTACATTACATAGCCCGCGCCATCAGCCGTCGTGGTCACTTCGGGAGCCCAGGTAAAGCCGCCACTCGCCCAGCCCGGCAGCGCCGGCAGCGCCTCGCCGATCAGCTGCCAGCGCACAAGATCCGTCGATGTGGCGGTTTGTACATTGGTGCCGCCCGAGTTGGTGGCGTAGGCGTAGTAGGTATCGCCGACTTTCAGCGTGTCGGGATCGGGAAAATCCTGATCGATCACCGGATTAGCGAACTCATTCGGGCCGGGCGTTGGGATCGGCGTCGGGCCGGTGGTCGGCGTGGCAGCGATAGTGGCCGAGGGCGCGCTGCTGGCTGCAACAACTGAGCTAGCCTGCGGACTGGCCGCGCCGGGCGTCGTATTCTCCGTATTGCCACAGGCAGCCAGCAGCAGCGCGACGATCAACAAAACAACCGAAGATCCGCGTCTCATGCGCTAGCCCTTCAATCCGGTCATAGCAACGCTCTGCACAATGTAGCGCTGCAAGAACATATACAACACCAGCACCGGCAGCGCCGTCACGGCAGCGCCGGCCATCAGCTTGCCGTAGTCGAAGGTGTACTGGCCCTGGATCGTGGCGAGACCGACCGGCAGCGTTTGCATCGTGCGATCGTTGAGCACCAGCAGCGGCCAGAGAAAATCGTTCCAGGAGGCCATAAACGTGATCACGGCTAGCGTCGCCAGCGCGCCTTTCGCCAGCGGCAGCGCCACACGGTAGAAGGTTGTCCAGGTGCTCGCGCCGTCGATGCGCGCCGCCTCTTCCAACTCTTTGGGCAGGCCCTGAAAGAACTGTCGCATGAAGAACACGCCAAAGACGCCCGCCAGACCAGGTGCCATCACGCCCTGATAGCTGTTCAGCCAGCCCAGGCGATTGACCGTCAGGTAGTTCGGGATCAGAAACATCAGGCCGGGCATGACCAGCGTCGCCAGCAGCAGGCCGAAGAGTAGGTTGCGGCCCGCAAATTCCAGGCGCGCGTAAGCGTAGCCGGCCAGCGCATCGATGAACAGCAC
The DNA here is from genome assembly GCA_019240175.1 of Chloroflexota bacterium. Classification (GTDB taxonomy): domain Bacteria; phylum Chloroflexota; class Chloroflexia; order Chloroflexales; family Kallotenuaceae; genus LB3-1. Next base: position 4,475 of record JAFAYS010000406.1, read on the forward strand.
CAGCAGGGTAAAGACCGAGGCAACGCCCAGGCTATTCAAAAACCAGCGCGGCGCGGGCAGCGTCGGGTCGGCGAAGATCGAGCGAAAATTCTCAAAGGTGGGATTGTTGGGAATCCAGTTCGGCTGCACCCACTCCTCGAAAGGCTTGACCGCCGTCACAAACATCCACACCAGCGGCAACAAAAAGAAGAGCGCAAACAACACAAGCAGGGCGTACAGCACAATCCGCGATATCAGACGCGTACCCGCCTGACCGCCGCTGACACGCTCTGCCGGCACACTTGCTGAGGCCATAACAACTCCTTATCCCTGCTTAGCGCGCTTACTGCTCCTCGGTCTGGCCGAAGACGCGGAAGTTAATCGTCGTCAGGATCAGCAGCAGCGCCGCGAAGAGCACCGACATGGCGGCAGCGCTGCCCATGCGGTTTTGCAGAATGCCTTCATTGTAGATGCGCATCATCACCGGCTCGGTCGGCAGGTAGAACTGCCCGGTCATGATCCACGGCTGGCCGAACAGATTGGCCGAGGCGATCAGCGTGATCGTGATCACAAAGATCAGCACGGGTCGCAGCATCGGGATCGTGATCGAGAAGAACTGCTGAGTCCGGTTCGCGCCGTCGATCGACGCGGCCTCGTAGAGCGAGTCGGGAATCTCCTGCAAGGCTGCCAGAAAGATCACTGTGTTAAAGCCGATCGTCCACCACACCGTACAGATCGTGATCGCGATCCACGACCAGGGAATCGCGCTGAGCCAGGCCGGCTGCAACAAACCAAGATTGCCCAGGTAGGAGTTGACCAGGCCGCCCTGATCGAAGATCCAGCGCCACAGCACCGCCGCGACCGTCACCGAGAGCGCGTAGGGCGCGAAGTAGATGCCGCGAAAGATGTTGCGCCCACGATAGTTGCCGTTGAGCAGCACCGCCAGCAGCAGCGCGATGATCACCAGCGGCGGCACGCTGTACAGCAGGAACCAGCCGGTATTGCCCATCGAGCGCCAAAAATCGCCGAACTGGATGCTGTTGCGGTTGATCAGCAGGTTGGCGTAGTTCTCCAGCCCGACGAAAGGCCGGAACTCAGGGCGCAAAAAGTCAAAGTTGAAGAGGCTGATATAGATGCCATAGAAAAAAGGCCACGCGAGAAAGGCCAGAAAGAAAATCAGATGCGGTAAAACAAATAAATAGGGCATCCAGCTAAAACGCCGGTGCGTGCCCTGGCGCGGAATAGCTGCGGCCCGTGCCTGATTTACTGTAGCCATCGTCCACTCCCTTTCTACCCCGAAAGGTGCTCGCCGACTGAGACGGAGTGGGAGCCCAGCGCGCTGGACTCCCACCATGCTGCGTTATTGTCCGCCGTACTGCTGGGCGTTCTGCTGAATCAGCTGGTTGGATCGCTGTACCGCCGCGTCCAATCCGGCCTTGATATCGGCCTGCTGGCCAAGCAAGACCGGGTTGACCACGCGCCCGATACCTTCCGAGCCTGTAGCAGTCGAAATGCCAGGAACCACCGGCGGATACTGCACCGACTCGGCCTCCTTGGCAAATGCCGCAACCGGCGCTGCGATCGTCGCTAGCTGCGCGTCTTCGCGGGCTGAGTTGCGCGCCGGAACTTGCCCGGCCTTGGCCCACTGGACCGAGTTAGTGGAGAGCCAGTTGATCCAGCACGCCGCCGCTGCGGTCTTGGCCGGATCTTGGGTCGTCAGCGACAGCTGGTGCGAGCCACCGACAGCCACGTACTCATCGCCGATCTGCGGGACCATCGCGAAGCCGGTGAAGGGCAGCTTGACCAGGTTGCTGATGTGCCACGGCCCGTGGATCACCATCGCGGCCTTGCCCTGCTGGAACTGCGTTACCTCGGGATCGCCCTGGCCCTGAATGTTGGGCGAGTACTTCTGCTTCATGTCGCGCAGATAGGTCAGCGCCTGCACGCCCGCCTCGCTGTTATACACGGCCTCGGTGCCTTCATCGTTGGTCAGACCGCCGCCGAACTGGCGAATCAGCATATCGAAGAAGGTTTCGCCGCTGTAGAGCGTGCCGATCGCGATGCCGGCCACGCCGTTAGCGTTCAGCTTTTCAGCCGCCGCCTCAAACTCCTGGCGATTCATCGGGCGATCGGTGGGCACAGTGATGCCGGCCTGCTGGAAGAGATCTTTGTTGTAGTACAAGACCTGCGGGTTGACGTCCAGCGGAATCGAGTAGCGGGCATCCTTGTACTCGCCGCCGTTCCACACGGCTTCGGGGAAATCATCGCCCGAAACGCCCATGATGCCGAGCGTCTCCTCGGTGATCGGACGCACAATATTGCGCGCCGCCATCTCGGGCACGTCCGTGATGCGAATCACGGTCATGTCCGGCAGATTGTTACCGGCAGCGGCGGTATTGAGCTTCTGGATGTACTCCGGCTGCGGGACGTGCTGCACCTTGATGCCGTTTCCATTTTCCTGGCTGTACTGATTGGCCAGCGCGGTCATCTCGTCGCCGTCAGGTCCCGTCAGCGGACTCCACATGGTAATCTGCGCGCCCTGCGCCGCCGCAGGACATGCGCCCGCCTCACCACTGGCCGCGCCGCTCGCCGCCGGGCTAGCCGCCGCGCCGCTGGCTGCCGGGCTGGCGACATCACTCGCCGCCGGTGAGGCCGCGCCACTCGCCGCCGGTGAAGCACCTGTTCCGCCACCGCCGCAGGCTGCCAGCACCACTGCCAGCAGGCTCATCAGCATGATGAGCGACATCGTTCCGTGAAACCGATACGACATCTTGATCCTCCTTGATCCGACTGAATGCCCTACATCTATATC
>JAFAYS010000442.1 GCA_019240175.1 Chloroflexota bacterium
TGCCAGGTGTGGTAGCCCGGCGTGTCGCACCCGGCGTCCTACACGATCTGGCCTCCGCTCTGCCGCGCGGCGTGGTGCTGGTGACCGGCACCAACGGCAAAACCACAACCGCCCGCATGCTCGCCGCGATCTTGAAGGCCGATGGGCTGCGGCTGCTGCATAATCGGGCCGGCGCTAATCTGATCACGGGCCTGACCGCAACCGCTGTGGCCGGCGCGGATCTGTGGGGCCGTCCGCGCGCCGACATCGGGCTGTTTGAGACCGACGAGGCGCATCTGCCGGCGGCGATCCGCGAAACGCAGCCACGGGTTGTGCTGATGCTGAATCTGTTTCGCGATCAGCTCGATCGCTATGGTGAGGTCGATACAATCGCCAAGAAGTGGCGGGCCGCGCTCGATACGCTGCCGGCTTCGTCGACGGTGGTGCTCAACGCCGATGATCCTGCGATCGCGTATTTGGGCCAGGGCCTGCACTGCAAGGTGATCTACTTTGGCCTGCAAGACACGCGGCATGGCATTGGCGGCGTGCAGCACATGGCCGACTCACAGTTCTGCCAGCGCTGCGGCACGGCCTACGTCTATGATGTCGCGTTCTACGGTCATATCGGCCACTACCGTTGTCCTAACTGCGGCCTCAGACGGCCCACGCCGAGCATTCGCCTTGAGCGGCTAACGCTCACCGGCATTTCGGGCGCAAACCTGGTGATCGCCGACGACGAGGGCGGCTTTGATCTCAAGCTGCCGGTGCCGGGTCTGTACAACGCGATCAACGCGCTGGCAGCCGCCGCCGCCGGTTTGGCGCTGCGCATTCCGCCGGCTAAGATCCGCGACGCGCTGGAAGGCTTTACGGCGGCATTCGGACGCATCGAGCGCATCCCGATCGCGGGCCGCGATGTGCTGATGGCGCTGATCAAAAATCCCGTCGGTGCGAGCGAGACCGTACGCATGCTGACGCATCAGAATACGAGCGCCGAGCAGCCGGCTCAGCCTGCCGATGCACTGCATCTACTGGTCGTGATCAACGATAAGATCGCCGACGGCACCGATGTGTCCTGGCTGTGGGACGCCGATTTCGAGCAGTTGGCCGGGCGTGTGGCGCATGTGGTCGTGAGCGGCACGCGCGCTGCCGACATGGCTGTCCGGCTCAAGTACGCCGGAGTTCCCGCCGAGCGCATCGACGAGCAGCCCGAGCTTAGCCGCGCCCTCGATCGCGTGCTGGACGTCAGCCCCGCCGATCAGCCGCTTTATCTGCTGCCGACCTACACGGCGATGCTTGAGCTACGCGAAGAGCTGGTGCAGCGCGGATTCGTCAAGCCGTTCTGGGAAGACTGACGGAGAACCTAGAACCCAGAACCTAGGGAAAACAAACGAACAAGGGAACAAAAGAACAAAGCAGTACCACAAATTCCCCTCGCCTGCGGCAGCGAAGCCAGAAGCCTGGCTGAGCGCGGGGAAGGGGAACGCCCGAAGGGCAAGGGGTGAGGGCCTGTTCTTTCCTAACCCATTTATACTCTTTATTAACCATCTGGTCATCCAACGATTGGTGATCCTGCGATGATCATGGTATACTCGCCTACCGATGAATTTGACGAAACGTGCATTCGATCTGCGGACGGCGCTGCTGATAGGCGGCGCGGCCCTGCTGGGCGTAGCCTGGGCCTTCTTCAACATCTATCAAGCAGGCGGCACCGGCTTTTCGCGCTCGCTTACACCGCTGATCTGGGCGGTTTTCGCAACGCCGTTTTTCGCGTTCTGGGGCTGGCTGCTGGCTCGCCGCGCTGAAGGCTGGCTCGCGGCGATCGTCTGCTTTTGCATCTATTTCTTCGGCATCTTTCTTGGGGCTCGCATCGAAGGGCTGATCGTCGGCGCGGAGGCAGCCGCCGCCAATGGTCACGCGCTCTACTTCCAGCTCACACCCACGATCCAGCTGATCGCCTGTGTGGTCGTCGCCCTTCAGCGCGCCGGTACCCGTGGTACAATGGAAACAGCCACAGATCTGTAGCTTCGCGACACGCTCGAACATCGAAGGGAGCCGCTAGATGGACGATCGCAGCCTGGCGCATCTACGTGTGCGTAGCCGCTTAGAAGCCAGTGAGCGTACCCGTCTCTCACCTCTTGCCGCGTTCAGTGCCGACGCTCACCGCGACGATCCCGACGACGAATCGCCGATCCGCACCAACTTTCAGCGCGATCGCGATCGCATTCTCCATTGCAAGGCATTTCGGCGGCTGAAGCATAAAACCCAGGTGTTTATCGCTCCCGAAGGCGATCATTACCGTACACGGTTGACGCATACCCTGGAAGTCACGCAGATCGCGCGCACGATCGCCCGTGCGCTGGCACTGAACGAAGATCTGGTCGAGGCGATCGGCCTGGGCCACGACATTGGCCACGCGCCCTTTGGTCACGCCGGCGAGACCGGTCTATCCCGCGCGCTTGGTCGCTCGTTTCGCCATAACGAGCAGAGCCGCCGCATCGTGGAGCAGCTAGAGCGCAATGGTGCCGGTCTCAACCTGACGCTCGAAGTCCGCGACGGCATTGCCAAGCACTCCAAGGCACGCCGCGACATCGCCGCGACGGCCTGGGGCGTCGCCAGCACGCTGGAAGGCCAGATCATCAAGCTGGCCGATAGCATCGCCTACATCAACCACGACATCGACGACGCGCTGCGGGCAGGAGTCTTGCAGGAAGCGGATCTGCCACAAGCTTGCATCGATGTGCTCGGCAGAACGCATTCCCAGCGGATCAACACCATGGTCTGCGATGTGGTCGACAATAACTGGTGGGCCAGCGGCGACGGCACGCCGCCTGATTCGCGGACGATCGGCATGAGCACGACCGTGCTTGAGGCGACCAACGCCCTGCGCGAGTATATGTTCGCGAATGTGTACATGAGCGGCCCGGCCAAAGAAGACGATCCCAAGGTTTATTTTGTGATCAGCCAGCTCTTCTCACACTTCATGCAGCACCCCGAGTCGCTGCCCGCCGACCTGCTGGCGATCTGTGATCGGCATGGTGATAATGTCGAATGTGCCGTCGTTGATTATATTGCAGGCATGACCGATCGCTATGCGCTCAGAGTTTTTAATCAGATCTACGTGCCACGCACCTGGAGCATGTAATGCTCGGGCTCAGCGCTGAGCGTAGGAACCCTCGCACCGGCTTGAAGAGGAGAGCGCCCGTCCGGGCTAGAACAGTGTCTGCGCTATGACCGTAACGGATGACATCAAACAGCGCCTCGATATCGTTGCTCTGATCACCGAGAGCGGCGTGCAGCTGCGCAAAGCGGGCCGTAACTTTACCGGCTTCTGCCCGTTCCATCCCAACTCGCGCACGCCGGCCTTTTACGTCTTTCCCGATACGCAGAGCTATTATTGCTTTGGCTGCCACGCCTCGGGCGATAGCTTTAACTTCATCATGGCGCGGCAAGGGCTGGATTTTGGCGATGCGTTGCGCCAGCTGGCAACCCGCACCGGCGTGCAGCTAGAGCAGCGAACGCCTGAGCGCGAGCAGGAAGACGCCGCGCGGGTCCGGCTGCGTCAGATCAACGAGGACGCCGCGATCTACTGGCAGCACGTGCTGCTCAATACGCAGAAAGGCCAGATCGGGCGCGACTACGTGGCCGGACGCGGCCTTGAGCAGGCGACGATCGAGGCCTGG
>JAFAYS010000458.1 GCA_019240175.1 Chloroflexota bacterium
GGTCGCGTCGGCGTGTGGGCCTCGCTGGGCTTTGCGCTCAGCTCGGCGGTGCTGCTGCTGGCGCTCTTCGTGCTGCAGCGCTACGACATCCGCTACGTCTACGATTACAGCTCGACCGACCTGGAAATGCGCTACCGCGTCGCGGCGATCTGGGCAGGACAGCCCGGCAGCCTGGTGGTCTGGGCGCTGGTCGGTCTGATCTGCGCGCCATTTTTGATGCGGCGCACGCGCCAGTTCGAGCCATATATTCTGTCGCTGCTGATGCTGCTTCAGGTGTTGCTGCTGGTCTTTATGCTGGTGCGCAATCCGTTCCTGCCGACCGTGATCGAAGGCGTGACCGGGCCGATCACCGAGGGCCGCGGCCTCAACCCGCAGCTACACAATGTGTGGATGGTGATCCATCCGCCGACGCTGTTTACGGCCTATGGTCTGCTGGGCGTGCCGTTCTGCATGGCGCTGGCCGGGCTGTGGCGGCGTGACTACGACGGCTGGGCGCGCATGGCGCTGCCGTGGACGGTTGCCGGCTGGACAATCCTGGGCCTTGCGCTGACCATGGGTGGTTACTGGGCCTACGAGTCGTTGGGCTGGGGCGGCTACTGGGGCTGGGACCCGGTGGAGAACTCGTCGCTGGTGCCGTGGCTGACGGGCGCGGCGCTGATGCACGGCCTGCTGGTGCAGCGCGCCCACGGCGGTCTGCGGCGCGCAAACTTCTTCCTGGCGATCTTGACCTACGGCTTTGTTTTCTACGCCTCGTTCCTGACGCGCTCCGGCGTGCTGTCGAACTTCTCGGTCCACTCGTTTGTTGAAGAAGGTCTCAAGTACATCATGATCGGCGCGATGATTGCGCTGCTGATCATCGGCTTTGGCTTTCTGATCCTGCGCTGGCGTGATGTGCCGCGCAAGCCGCTCTCCGAGGCGGTGCTGTCGCGCGATACGGCCTTTGTGCTGCTGATGCTTACGTTCGTCATGATCGGCGTCGTGATCGCGTTCGGCACGTCGATGCCCTGGATCACGTCGATCGAAGGGCTGAGCTATAACCTGGAGCGCATCTTTAGCCGCGCCTTCGATCTCGACAATGGCTCGCGCTTCGGCGGGCAGCCCTTCAGCGATGGTCGCTTCTCGCTGCTGCCCGATTTCTTCAAGAAAACGACGCCGCCGCTGGCGCTGATCCTGGCCGTGCTGATGGCGACCGGGCCGCTCTTCGGCTGGCGCGACACCAACAAGCGTAAGTTGCTGCTGGCGCTGCGCTGGCCCTTCGCGGCGGCAGTGCTGCTAACAAGCATTGCGATTGTGCTGGGCGTGCGCGACGGCATGTCGATCGCCTACGTAGCGATCGCGACGCTGGCGCTGGGCACCAATGTTTTGATGATCGTCCGCACGCTGCGCTCAGGCTGGCTGCGGATCGGTGGCTATCTGGCGCATGTCGGCATGGCGCTGCTGCTGGTCGGCGTTGTTGGCTCGTACGCCTACAGTTCCGAGGAAGAGAAGCTGGTGATCCCGCAGGGCGAGACGCAGAGCATCTTCGGGCATAGCTTCACCTTCTGGGGCTACGACGAGCGCGAGAACGGCAAGCATGTGCTGCGGCTGGAAGTCGATAACGAGAGCGAGTCGCAGTTTGTGGCCGCGCCCGATGTGTATTACAACGCCCGCATGGGCGCGTGGGTGCGCACGCCGGCGATCAAGCGCTACCTGTGGCAAGATCTGTACATTTCGCCTGAGCAATACCTGCCCGCCGACGATCCGAGTATGGTCGATCTGGCTCCCGGCCAGCAGGCGCAGGTGGGGCCATACACGCTGGCCTTCGACAAGTTCGCGGTCGAGGATCATCTGGCCAGCGGCGACGGCGCGCTGGTTGGTGCGACGGTCACGATCACGCACGAGAACAGCGTGCAGGTTGTGACGCCGCAGATGCGGCTTGAGCCTAACAAAGTCTTGCAAGAGCTGCCGGTCGAGCTGGCCGACGGCAAGAAGCTGGCGCTTGAAAACTTCAATCCGAACGAGCAGCTCGCGCGGCTGCGCGTCGATGGGCTGGATCTGCCGGTCGTGCCTGCGCGTGCGGTCTTTACGGTCAGCATCAAGCCTGCGATCGCGCTCGTGTGGATGGGTACGCTGCTGATGGCGCTCGGTGGATTGCTGGCGGTTGTACGACGACGCTGGGAAGGCGTTCCCGCCCGCGAGCCGGCGCGCGTGCCGGCGCGTGGCTGGGGACAGCGCGTTCTCGGCTGGCGCGGCACGTATCGCTAGATGGCACGACGCATACCAGATTATTACGCGCTCTTGCAGGTATCGCCGGAGTCTGCGCGCCGCGAGATCGAAGCGGCCTACACGCGGCTTCACGATCTGTACAGTCCGGAGCGCACGGCCGACTCAGCGCCGGAGTTTCAGGCGCAGGCCGCCGAGAAGCGCCAGCAGCTTGAGTCGGCCTATCAGGTCTTGAGCGATCCTACGCGCCGCGCCGACTACGACCGGCAGCGCAGCGGCGGACAGAGCACAGGATCGGACGGCGTTGACTACCGACCGCTGCCGCCGGCGCGTGGTCAGGAGCGCGCTCCAACGATCGAGCCTACGCCTGCTACCGAGCGACGGCAGCCTGCTCCACGACGCCAGGGTCTTGCAGCCTGGCTGCCTTTGATCGGCGTCTCAGGCGGGCTGTTGGCGGTGCTGCTGGTGATCGTGCTCAGCGGCGTGCGCACGAGTGGCAGCTCGTCGGCGCTGGCCACACCCACACCACAGCTCAGCGGCGGCCAGATGCCGTTTACCACCGAGCAGATCGCGCAGTTTCGCCGGGCGGCGGAAGCCAGCAACACGGCGCAGACCTGGACCGCGCTAGGTAACGCGCTCTTCGATAATCTGCAAACCCTGCGCGAGTACGCGCCGTTGTCGCCGCAGTATCGCAGCGGCCTGGCGGACTGGCTGGAAGTCGTGCAGGCCTACGATCGCTCGCTGGCGCTGGAAGACAATGCGATCGTGCGCTCCGACCGCGCGCTGGCGCTCTTCAACTACGGCACCGACAGCCCCGAGCCGCAGCGCGTCGAGGAGGCGTTAGCCGAGGTTGAGCGCGGAATCGCTGGCGGTGTAGCCGAGCCACGGGCGCTGCTGAACTATGGCCTGATTTTGTCGCAGCACAAGCCGCCGCGTATGGATGAGGCACTTGCGCAATGGCGTAAAATAGTGGAAGTCGCGCCGCAATCGAACGAAGCCCAGCAGGCGCAGCGCTTGCTGCAAACGTACGAGCCGTAATACAATGAGACAAAACTACTACACATTGCTTGGTGTTTCTCCCAAGGCAACATCTGAAGAGATCAAAGCTGCGTTTCAGGATCAGCTGCGGCAGGCAACGCCGGATCAGTCTGAACAGATGCAGCAGCTTCATACGGCGCTCGATGTGCTGACCGATCCCGAGCAGCGCCAGAGCTACGATCTAGAGCAGGGATTGGTCCAGACCGAGCCGCGTGGCGTGAGCGGTCGCGAGATAATCTTTGGCGTGCTAGGCGTGCTGGTCGGTCTGCTGGTGCTCAGCGGCGTCTGGCTGATCGCCGGACGCGACAGCGCGAGCACGATCCCGACGGTGACCGAGGTCAAGCCCTACGACGCGCCGGACTTTACGCTCAATAACCTGGATGGCGCGCCGGTCAGCCTCGACGATTTCAAAGGCAAGGTCGTGCTGATCAATTTCTGGGCGACCTGGTGCGAGCCGTGCAAAGAAGAAACACCGGATCTGCAAGCAGTATACGAAAAATTGAAAGATCAGGGTCTGGTGATTGTTGGCGTCGATCTGTATAATGCGGAGCGAAGCCAAAACGTTAGTCTCCAGGAAGTGCGGCAGTTTGCCAACCGCTACGGTGTAACCTATCCGATCGTCCTGGATGAAAGCGGCGGTGTTGGACAAGCCTATGCGATCCACCCAATTCCCACGTCATATTTCATTGACCAGCAAGGTAAGGTACGCTATCTTAAGATCGGTCAGCTGAGTATGTCAGATGTGGAGCGGGTTTTTCGTAGTTTGCAGGCTACTGGCAGTTGAACTATGCAGCAATAGGAGTGGAGCATGGCTGAACGGCGCATCCTGATCATTGACGATGATCCCCAACTTCGCGAGACGGTTACGATCGTCTTGACTTCCCAGGAGTACGACGTTCAAGCCGCCCCAACGGGGAAAGAGGGTATCGCTCAGGTCTCTGACCGCGCCCCCGATTTGGTCGTGCTTGATGTGAACCTGACGGATATGCTCGGCTTTGAAGTCGTGCGCGAGATCCGGCGTTTCTCGAATGTGCCGGTGCTGATGCTGACGGGACGATCCGAAAGCTCCGATATTGTGAGCGGCCTCGACAGCGGTGCCGATGATTATTTGATCAAGCCCTTCAAGGCCGACGAGCTGCTGGCGCGCGTGCGTGCCCTGCTGCGGCGGGTGCCTAGCTCCGAGCAGCCGATCCAGGCGGCGGAGGGCCAGCTGGAGATCGATACCAAGATGCGCATCACGCGGGTGCGCGGTGAGCAGGTCGATCTTACGCCGACCGAGTACCAACTGCTGCTGCTGCTGGCGCAGCATCCCGGCGAGGTGCTCGATCATCAAACGCTGCTTCAGCGCGTGTGGGGCGACGAGTACGTCAACGATACCGCCTATCTCAAGGTGTATATCTGGCATCTGCGCCGCAAGTTGGAGCAGAACCCGCACGATCCCAAGATCGTGATGACTGAGTGGGGCGTCGGCTATCGTCTCGCGCCGTAGCGCCCGATGCGGTTTCTGCCCAACGCGTAAATCTAATGGCAAAGTTGCCGTGCTAGCTTGTTTCGAGTGAGGGGTGGCGCTGGCTGCCCCTTTTGACGTGGTTGAGTATCGCTGGTAGGATAGCCGACACCCAGGCCCCGCAAGATTGGTCTAGTGAAAGTTTTGTAGCCGCTATGAACGACACGATCGTCCCTGTTCGCGAGATCTACTGGAATATTCAAGGCTCTATTCCCTTCGCGCAAAGCTTGTTGTATCTGCTTGCGATCACGGCGATCGGCGTGATGAGCTACGGCATCTGGCGCGATGTCCGGCGCTGGCGGCTCGGTCGCACCACGCAGCGGGTCACCAGTCTGCCCGCGCGGCTGTCGGAGTTTTTGCAGCAGATCTTTGGTCAGAAGCGGGTGCTGCGCGATCGGCGGCCCGGCATTATGCACGCGATGATCTTCTATGGCTTTCTGGTGCTCTTCATCGGCACCGATATTATCGCCATGGAAGAAGACTTTACGATCCCGACGATGGGTCCCGACGCCGGGCGTATTCTACGCGGCGACTTCTACAACTTCTACGAGTTCACGCTCGATACGCTGGGCCTGTTCTTTGTCGGCGGTCTGCTGTGGGCCGGCTACCGGCGCTACATCAGCAAGCCGGATCGGCTGGACAATCGCAACACCGACTGGTGGGTGCTCGGCACGATGCTCTACATCGGCATTAGCGGCTACTGGCTCGAAGGTCTGCGTATCCTGAATCAGGAGATCGGCGGCATTCGGGTGATGGAGCAGGGCTGGTCGATGTACTCGTGGGTCGGCTACATCCACGCGCTGCTGTACCAGGCCGTGGGCTTGCAGGGCTCGGCGGGTCTGATCTTCCACCGCGTGCTGTGGGTGGCGCATATGGTGATCACCTTCGGCTTCGTGGCCTCGATTCCTTTCACCAAGTTCAAGCATATTTTCTACACGCCGCTCAACAGCTTCTTCCGCGATGTCGAGCCGAAGGGCGCGCTCGATAAGATCGAGGACATTGAGGATAAGGAAGAAGAAGAGCTGGGCATCAACCGCATCGCCGATCTGACCTGGAAAGAGCGCCTGAGCCTGGATGCCTGTATGCGCTGCGGGCGCTGCCAGGCGAACTGCCCGGCCTATGCCTCGGGCTCGGATCTGTCGCCGAAGTGGCTGATCACCAAGATGGACGATCTGATGCGCGGCGCGCCCGTGCTGATGCGCGACGGCACGATTGTGCATGTGACGCAGGACGAGAGCGCCCTGGCCACCGCCGATCGCGCGCCGACCGAGCATGTCCACGAGGGCAGCAGCGGCGAGCTGCACGGTTTGAATCGCATCAAAGGCGGTGGGATCAAGTTCGTCAAGGGCGATGCCGAAACGCTGCCGCTTTACGGCAACATCATCTCTGAAAATGAGCTGTGGAGCTGCACGACCTGCCGCGCGTGTATGACCGAGTGCCCGGCGATGATCGAGCATGTCGACGATATCGTCAATATTCGGCGCAAGCTGGCGCTGGTCGAGGGCGAGGTTCCCGAGGGCGTGTCGAACGTGCTGACCGGCATCGAGCGCAACGGTAATCCCTGGAAGCTGCCGCAGCGTGAGCGCACCGCTTGGGCCGAAGGGCTGGACGTGCCGACGCTGGCCGAGGTCGAAGAAGTGGACGTGCTCTACTGGGTCGGCTGTGCGCCGAGCTACGACGCGCGCTCCCGCAAAACCGCGCGGGCGATGGTCCAGCTGATGCAGCGCGCCGGCGTCAACTTCGCGATCCTGGGCGAGGAAGAAACCTGCACCGGCGATCCGGCGCGGCGCATGGGCGAGGAGTTTCTCTACCAGACGCAGGCGCAGACCAACGTCGAGACGATGCAGCAGTACAAGTTCAAGCAGGTCGTCACGACGTGCGCGCACTGCTTCAACACGATCAAGAATGAGTATCCGCAGTTCGGCGGCGGCTCAGGCAAAGATTACGATGTGATCCATCACACGCAATTCCTGGCGCGGCTGGTCAAAGAAGGCCGGCTCAAGCCCACCGAACGCGTCGACGAGCGCGTGGCCTACCACGATCCGTGCTATGTTGGCCGCTACAACGACATCTACGACGATCCGCGCGATCTGCTGGCCTCGATCCCTGGCATTGAGCTGGTCGAAGCGCCGGACCGCAACCGCGAAAAAGCGATGTGCTGCGGTGGCGGCGGCGGCAACGTGTGGATGGAAGGCTGGGGCAAGAAGGGCATCAATGTGATTCGCCTTGAGCAGATCCAGAAGGCCGAGCCGACCACCGTGGCGATGGGCTGCCCGTTCTGCATGGTGATGTTTGAGGACGCCGCCAAGAATACCGGCGTGGGCGATACGCTGGGTCGCAAGGACGTTTCCGAGCTGCTGCTTGAGTCGCTGCCGCGCCAGGAGAGCGCCGGCACGCCATCAGCCTAGCACAACATTTCTCCTTAGCATAAAACGAGGGCCGGAGCAACCAAGCTCCGGCCCTCGTGTGTTTTGGCTCTCCTAATCCGGTAGGGGACGGGTGCGTCCAGGGCGTGCGCAGCACGCCCCTACGAAGGAATCGGGATCTCTTCTACCGCTCGACGAAATCGCAGGGATACGCTTTGTACAGCCGCCACGAGATCGAGCCGCTGTTGTCCTCAAACATCGAGTCGGCCACACGAATGCGAATGCTGGGCGTGGTCGCCTGCCAGCAGCCGCGCACGTAGTTTTCATTCACGCCCTCAACGAGCGTGCCCCAGGAATAGCTAAAATCCGTGCTATCGACGGGGATCGGGTTCAGCCGCGACCAGCTTTGGCCGTCGTCGTTCGATAGGTCGGCGCTGTATTGGTTGGTCAGGTTGCTGTTCGTGCCGGCGTGCCACGGCCCGTCAGCGGTTTCGATCGCGTACCACTCGCCAACTGCCAGGCCATCCACCACCACGCCCTGTGGATCGCGTACTGGAATCTCGTCCGAGCCCAGCGCCTCGCCGATCACTTCGATCTGATTGAAAGCCCCATCGTAGCGGAGATCTTCTCGGTAGCGCACACTGGTCGATCCGTCATTGTTAATGGGATAAAGCGTATCCGGCAGGGGCGGAGGCGTTGCGCCGTAACGCTGGCGCAGGTAGCTCAACGCCTGGGCGCGGCTAACATGCCAGCTCGGCCAGCCCTGCGTCTGACGCATTTCCTCAAGCCTGTGATACTGGCGGATCAGATGCTC
>JAFAYS010000491.1 GCA_019240175.1 Chloroflexota bacterium
TTGAGGCGGCCCTGCGCGTGCAGTCGGGCCGCAGCGATCACAAACGCCGCCAACGATCCCTTAGCGTCAACCGCGCCGCGACCAAAGAGCCGTCCGGCCTCCTGGCGCACTGGGATCACGCCCGGCACCGTGTCGATATGGCCCAACAGCACAGTCTCGGGTCGTCCCTCGCCAATCGCTCCGACCGCGTTGCCCGCGCCGTCGATCGTGGCGGTGAAGCCGAGCGCCGCCATCTGCGCGACAAGATACTCGACTGCCGCGCGCTCGTCGCCGGAAACGCTGGGAATAGCGACCAGATCGTGGAGCAGCGCGATCGCCGTGTGATCGTCCGGCGGCAGGAGCGGCTGGGCTGAGCGATCGTGAATGCTTGCCAGCTCGGTCATTGCAGCACCTCGTCCAGCGCCGCAACAACCGCTGCTAGCTGCTCCGAGCTAATCACCAGCGGCGGCAGCAGCCGAATCACTGTCGGCCCAGCCGGCAGCGCCAGGACGCCGCGCTCTTGCAGCGCTTGAAGATACGGCGCGGCCCGCTCGCGTAGCTCGATCCCGATCATCAGGCCGCATCCGCGCACCTCGCGAATCCGGCGGCTGGGCAGATTGCGCAGTTGGGTGAGCAGCCATGCGCCTTTGCTGGCGGCCTGCTCCGGCAGTTGCTCGGTTTGCAACACCGACAGCGTGGCGCGCGCTGCCGCGCAGGCCAGTGGATTGCCGCCAAAGGTCGAGCCGTGAGTGCCCACAGCCAGCGCTCCCCCTCGCGGCCCAATCGCGATCGCGCCCATCGGCACGCCACCGGCGATGCTCTTGGCCAGGATCAGCACATCTGGCTCAAGATCGAGATGTTCGCAGGCCCACCAGCGTCCAGTTCGTCCAAAGCCGGTCTGCACCTCGTCGATCAGCAGCAGCGCGCCGCGCTCACGACAAAGCCGCTGCGCGCCGCGCAAAAACTCGTCGCTGCCGGGCCGCACACCGCCCTCGCCCTGGATTACTTCCAGCAGCACGGCGGCAGTCTCGCCGGTGATCGCGGTGTCGAGCGCATCGATGTTGTTGTAGGGCACATGCGCGAAATCCGGCACCAGCGGCTGAAACGGCGCGCGGTAGTGCTGCTCCCAGGTGGCGCTCAGCGCGCCCAGCGTGCGACCATGAAAGCCACGCATCGCCGCGAGGATCTGCGTGCGTCCAGTGCTAGCTCGTGCAACCTTAATCGCCGCCTCGACCGCCTCGGTGCCGGAGTTGCAAAGAAATAGCCGATCCAGCCCCACCGGCAGCCGCGCGCTCAATTCGTCCAGCAGCAGCGCCCGCTGATCGTTGTACAGCGCTTCCTGGCAGGTGATTAGCGTGGCGGCCTGCTCCTGGATCGCGGCGACGACCTGTGGGTGGCAGTGGCCGACGTTGGCAACGCCATGTCCCGCCGCACAGTCAATGTACGCGCGTCCTGTCTCATCCCAGAGCGTCGCACCGCTGCCCTGCACTATTGTGAGCGGACGCTTGGCATAGACGCCGGATGCGTGTCGATCTTCTAGCGCGCGATAGTCGATCGTCGTTTGCATGCTTACTCCTGAGTGATAGTTGTGCCCGCGCCGTCGAGCGCCGCCCGCACCGGGTTTGCACGCCGCCCGTCGCCGATGATCACGCGCGTGACGCCCCCATTGAGCGCCTCTGCCGCGCCGAGCAGCTTTTTCTTCATGCGGCCCTGCGCCCAATCGGAAGCGGCCTCAAGCTCGCCGCGCCGAATCTGCGGCACGAGTGTCGACTCGTCGGGGAAGCGTCGCAGCAGCCCGGCGACATTCGAGAGCAGCAGCAAGCTTTCGGCCTCGAGCGCGCCCGCAAGTGCCGCCGCCGCACGATCGCCGTCCACGTTGAGCATCGCGCCCTGCTCACTGGTCGCCAGCGGCGCGACAATCGGCAGATAGCCGTGAGCCAGCAGCAGGCGCAGCAGTTCCGCGTTGACTTGCTGGGGCGTGCCCGTCCAGTCGTCACGTAGAATCCGCTGGCGTCCATTCTCGACTACGCGGATCGTGTCTTTGCGCCGCGCCGTGATCAGCCGCCCATCAAGTCCCGACAGGCCGATCGCGTTAACGCCCAGCGACTGGAGTCGCTCGACCAGCGCGCGGTTGATCGCCGCCGTGGCCATCGCGAAGATCTCAAGTGTGCGCCGATCGGTGTAGCGGCTGGTGTGACCCGAGGCCGTGGTGACGAAGCGCGGCGGATGATCCAACTGCTCGGCCAGCCGGTTGGTCTCGTCCGAGCCGCCATGCACGACGATCATCGGCTGTCCGTCGCGCCACAGCGCCGCAATGTCATGGCAGAGCGCGTCTGCGTCGATGCCCGCCGCGCCGCCGATTTTGATAACGAGCATAGAAGTTCTCCGTACAAAGCAGCGGAAAAAGAACGAATCCACTGCTTGACCGCTCCCATAATCTCCACTATCATCCTGGTATGAATTACCAGCAATACATAACGATCGAACCGGACAAGCGTGGCGGCAAGCCCTGTATTCGTGGCTTACGCATTACCGTGTATGACGTCCTCGACTATTTAGCCTCTGATATGTCAGAAGCGGAGATCCTTGAGGATTTTCCTGATCTGACACGTGATGACATCAAAGCTTGCATCGCGTTTGCCGCCGATCGTGAGCGTAAGTTGTTTAGCTCTGCTGCATGAAGCTCCTGTTTGATCAAAATCTTTCGCACAGACTGGTAGCTTTGCTTGCTGATGTCTATCCCAATAGTGTGCATGTGCGCGAGATTGGACTCAATGCGGCAAGCGACACAATTATTTGGGATTATGCTAAACGCAATGGCTACATGATCGTCTCGAAAGACTCAGATTTCCATCAGCGTAGCTTTGTATTAGGTTATCCTCCCAAAGTTATATGGATACGTCGTGGCAATTGCTCAACGAAAGCAATCGAGCTAATTCTTCGAGACAGTATTGAAACTGTTACGAAGTTTGAAGTAGATGCCACGGCGACCTTTCTGATTTTGATCTAAGCTTGAATAGTCCTCTTTACTGCATCCACTTCGTCTCTAGACCGGATGCAGCCCGATCGTTTCCAGGCCGGTGGTCTCAGGCCAGCCATGTATCAGGTTGAGACACTGGATCGCCGTACCAGCCGCGCCTTTTTGCAGGTTGTCGATCGCGGCAATGGCGACGACTCGCCCGCTCTGCTCGTCCAGCGCCCAGCCGACATCAGCCAGATTGCTGCCGGCTAAAATCTTGGGCTCGGGCAGCCGGTACACGCCGCTGCGCTCCTTGACGATGCGCACGAATGGCTCGTCGCCGTACACGCTGCGGTAGATCCGCCACAGATCGCGATCGGTCAGCGGCTCGCGCAGCCAGGTGTGACAGGTCGCCAGCGCGCCGCGCACCAGCTCGACCGCCGTGATCGACAGGTGAATCTCCTCGATGCCAAGCGCTTGACGCACCTCGGCGGTATGGCGGTGGCCAACCGGCGCGTAGGATCGCACCACATGCGAGCGCTCCGGGTGATGGCTGCCAACATTGGGCTCGTCGCCGCCCTCGGACGATCCGACCTTGACCTCAGCCACGATTGGCCGCGCTACGTCCAGCGCTCCGGCCCGCGCCAGCGGCAGCAGCGCGAGATTGACCGCCGTGGCGTTGCAGCCCACGCCTGAGACATAGCGCGCCGTCGTGATGCGCTCCCGATTGATCTCGGGCAGGCCATACACAAAGCGCGACAGCCACTCAGGATTGGGATGCTCGTCGCCGTACCAGCGCGCGTAGCTTTCGGCATCGTCCAGCCGAAAATCGGCGGAGCAGTCGATGATGCGTGGCGCAAGCTCGGCAAAGCGCTCGATCTGCCGGGCGGCGTGGCCATGCGGCAGCGCCAGGATCAGCACGTCGCACGGTGCCAGCGTGGCCAGCGTGGAGAAACGCAGTTGGGTGTAGCCGCGCAGATTCGGATGCGCCCCATGCACAAATTGCCCGGCGCGGCGCTCGGAGGTCGCCTGCGCGATCTCGATCTGCGGATGGCGCAGCAGCAGCCGGAGCAGCTCGCCGCCCACGTAGCCGGACGCGCCGACGATAGAAACACGAGTCATGTCAACCTCTGGTAGAACCTAGAACTTAGAACCTAGAACCTAACGAAAGAACAAGTGAACAAAGGAACAAGAACGTTTTGAATTAAGGATACGGCGACCACCGAGAGTGTGATCGGAGCAACGCTTTGAGAAAAACCTGGTTCTAGGTTCTGGGTTCTAGGTTCTTGATTCAGGACATAGTCGATAATCCGTGCCGGAATATTCACGCCGGTCGTGTCGATCGAGTTGCGAAACTCCATCGTGTGATTGACCTCGTTGACCAGCAGCCGTCCGTCGTGCGTTTCAAGCAGATCGACCGCCAGGATGCCGCCGCCGACCGCCTGGGCCGCGCGCAGTGCCAGATCGCCGACCGCGCCCTCGATGGAGCAGTTTTCGGCGCGCGCACCACGAGCCGTGTTGGTGATCCAGTGGTCGCTGTAGCGGTAGATCGCGCAGATTGGCTCGTCGCCGACCACAAACGCGCGGATATCGCGGCCCGGCTTGGCGATATGCTCCTGAATGTAGTACACGTGCTGCTGCCACGAGCCCAGCACGTCGAGCTGCTCAAGCACGGCCTCGGCGGCGTCGCGATCGTTGACGCGCGTGACCATGCGGCCCCACGAGCCGACGACCGGCTTGAGCACGGCGGGATAGCCCAGCGTCTCGATCGCTTCGATCGCGGCCTCGGGCGTGAAGGCCAGCAGCGTGCGTGGCGTGGCAACTCCCGCGCGCAGCAGCGCCTCGGTTGTGCGCAGCTTATCGCCGCAGGTTGCGACGACCGCTGCCCGGTTGATGCAGCGCACGCCGCGCGCTTCCAGCACTTGCAGCGTGTACAGCGAGCGACCGAACGAGATCGAGCGCTCCAAAACGACGTCGAACGGAAGCTCGCGCTGAGCGAGATCGAACACGATCTCGCCGTCGTCGATGCGCTCGTAGCAGACGCCGCGCCGATTCAACTCGGTGATCAGCAGCTTTTCCTCGACGCGAATCCGTGAACATAGCATGCCTAGACGCATTGGTTGCTCCTTCTCTAGCGGGCCGCAGCCACGCTGACTATTCGCCCCAGTCTTCTTCGATCGCGGGTGCCAGCGCCAGCGCCAGCGGCTCGGTCGAGAGCACCTCAAGCTCGACACCGCAATCCGGGCATTGAATAATCTCGCCGTCCAGCAGATCCGGGCTGAGGGTGATCGTGGCTTCGCATTCTGGGCAGTTCATGGTTTTACTCCTGGTTTTGCAGCTGGCTGATAACAAACTTCGTGACGTCGGCGGTGGTGGCGCTGCCGCCCAGGTCGGGCGTCCAGATGCCGGCGCGCAGCGTGGCGTCGATCGCGGATTGGACACGTTGGGCGTGATTGGCCTCGCCAAGATGATCCAGCAGCAGCGCGGCGGCAGCGATCGCGGCCAGCGGATTGGCAATGCCGCGACCCGCGATATCGGGCGCGGAGCCGTGGACCGGCTCGAAGATCGCGCCGTGGTCGCCAAGATTGGCCGAGGCTGCCAATCCCAGACCGCCACCCCAGGCGCTGGCGGCATCCGACAAAATATCGCCAAACAGATTCGTCGTGACGATCACGTCGAAGCGCTCGGGATCGCGCACCATGTGGTAGGCGGCGGTATCGACCAGCAGCTCGTCGACGGCGATCTCGCCGGCGTCGGTCAGCACGTCGAGCGCGGTCTCGCGGAACAGGCCGCAGGTTTCGCGCAGCACATTGGCCTTGTGTACGATTGTGATGCGCTGGCGGCCATGTTGCCGAGCGTAGCGTAAAGCCCAGCGCGTGATCCGTGCGCTGCCTGAGGCGGTGATCACCCGCTGCGCGATCGCACGATCGCCGTTGCGCTCTTCAAGACCGGCGTACAAGCCCTCGCTGTTTTCGCGCACGACGATCAGATCGACATTGGGCCGCGCGTCCGGCAGCGGTGGCGTGCGCACAGGCCGTACACAGGCGTACAGATCCAGCTCACGGCGTAGCGCGACCACTGGACTGCGGTAGCCGGCCACACGCTGCGAGGGCGAGCCGACCGCGCCGAGCAGCGCGGCGTCGGAGTCGCGCACGGCGGCCAGCGTCGAATCGGGCAGGGCCGTGCCTTCGCGCTGGAAACATTCCCAGCCGACCTGCTGCTCGTCGTAGCGCGCGTCTAGTGGGAGCGCCTCAAGCACCTCGCGGGCCGCGCCGATTACCTCGGGTCCGATACCATCGCCGGGCAGCAGACAGATGCGGTAGCTCATCGCGCGGCCTCGCCGGGAAAGCGGCCATGCTCGCGGAAATAGGGCACGATCCCGCCGGCCTGCCAGATCTCTTGCATCCAGGTGGGCGGCTGTGGCAGCTGGATCGCGCCGCGCGAGGTGTGGAGTACGCCGCTGCCTGAGTCGATCTGCGCCTCCGCGCCGTCAGAAAGCCAATCCAGATCGGCCTCGAAGAGCGGAATGCCCAGGTTGAGCGCGTTGCGGTAGAAGATGCGCGCAAAGCTCGGCGCGATGATCGCGCCCACGCCGACGAGCTTCAGCGCTTGCGGCGCGTACTCGCGCGACGAGCCGCAGCCAAAGTTGCGTCCCGCGACGATGATGTCGCCCGGCTGGACGCCCGGCGCGAACTCGGGCCGCGCCTCGATAAACGGATACTTGCGCAGTTCCGCCTCGCTCGTCATGTAGGGAGCGTAGCGGCCAGGAACGATCTGATCGGTATTGACATCATCGCCGAAGCGCCAAATGCGGGACATGATTTCCTCCTTGCAGTCGGAGAACCTTTTAGAACCAAGAACTTAGAAAGGGAGCCTCTTAGGTTCTAGGTTCTGGGTTCTAGGTTCTTTCGATTTCGTTCGGACTTGCGATATAGCCAGCCACCGCCGTGGCCGCCGCGACTTCCGGCGAGCCAAGATAGATCTGCGCGTCGGGATGGCCCATGCGCCCGCGAAAGTTGCGATTGCCGGTGAACAAGCACACGTCGGTCGGGCCGAGCACGCCCATGTGTCGCCCGATACATGCGCCGCAGCCGGGAGTGCCCAGCGTTGCGCCAGCCGCCAGCAGCGTCGAGATTGTGCCGTCCGCGATCGCCAGCTGCAGCGCCTCGCTCGACGCCGGCACGACCATCATGCGCACTTGGGGATTGATGCGCCGCCCGCGTAGGATGCGCGCCGCCGCCGCCATATCTTCATGCCGTCCGTTGGTGCAGGTGCCGAGATACACGACATCCACGTTGATGCGGCCCAGGTTGCGCAGATCCGTGACGTTGTCGACGTGATTCGGCGCGGCGATCTGTGGGTCGAGATCGTCGAGGTTGATCTCCAGCGTGCGGCTGTAGCGTGCGTCGGGCTCGATCGTTAGCCACGATGGCGCGTACTCGTTGGCCAGCGCCGGGCCGTTCGGTGGTACGATGCCGGCCTTGCCGCCGACTTCGATCGCCATCGTCGTCAGCGTGGTGCGCTCACCCAGCGAGAAACTGTCGAAGCCGTGATACTCGATCGCCTGGTAGGTCGCGCCGTCGGCTCGCAGCTCACGAGCGATCTTGAGCGCGACATCCTTGGCCGTGACGCCGCTGCGCAGCCGTCCATGCGCCTGCACGCGGATCGTCTCCGGGACGCGCAGCCAGGTCTGGCCGGTCGCCAGCGCCAGCGCGATGTCGGTCGCGCCCATGCCGGTGCCAAACGCGCCAACCGCGCCGTAGGCCGTCGAGTGCGAGTCTGAGCCGACGATCAGCAGCCCTGGGCGCGCCAGCCGCTCCTCGATCAGCACCTGATGCGCGATGCCGCGACCGACGTCGAATAGATTGCGGATGTTCTGGGATCTGGCCCAGCTGCGCAGATTGTTCTGCGATTCCGCCGTCTGAAGATTCGCCGCCGGAGCCACATGATCGATCGCCACTGCAATGCGATCGGGATTCCACACGCGCTCAGCGCCGAGCTGCTCGTGCAAAATACGAATCACGCTCGGGGCGATACTATCGTGAACCATCGCCAGGTCCACGCGCGCGGTAACCACTTCGCCCGCTTGAACGGTGCGGCCTGCAGCGTGGGAAAGAATCTGCTCAGCCAGTGTTTGTGCCATTTGTCTACCTCGTTTTGATCGATCTGTGTCGATGCGTGCCGGATTTTGGGTGCGCGAAGGGACAGCCGTGCCCCAATTAGCACGACTCCAAGTGCGTGTGTTTTATTTCGAGATGAAGGAAACCTGAGCGCTCGGCGGGACGACGGCGGCGTCGCCCGGCAGGACCTGCGCCATCAGCAGCGCGTCGACTTCGGCGTCGGTGAGGGGGTGCTCGTCGGCGCGGGCCTTGATCTGCTGCGTGATCGCTTTGAGCGTGGCCTCGGGTAGATCCAGTCCCAGCAGCTGCGCCCGATGCGTGATTGCGTTGCGGCCCGTCAGGCGGTGGCCCAGCAGCACGTCGCGGGCGCGGCCAAAGACCTGTGGATCGAGCGCTTCATAAGCACGTGGATCGCGCAGGACCGCGTTGGTGTGCAGCCCGGCCTTGTGGGTGAAGGCGGTCTGGCCGGTGATGCAGGAGTTGAACGGGATCTCGACGCCCACGATCTCGGCGACCAGCGCGTCGAGCGATCCCAGCAGCGGCAGGTTGTAGCGTGTGACCAGCTCGGGATTGGAAAGATACAGCCGGGCGATCAGCCCGGACAGCGAGGTGATGCCGTTGCGCTCGCCGATTCCCAGCACTGTTGTGTCGATGTGGGTTGCGCCGGCCAGCACCGCCGCGTAGGCGTTGGCGATCGCGCAGCCGCCGTCGTTGTGGCCGTGGAACTCGATGTCGCAGCGCACCGCCGCGCGCACATGCCCGACCAGCTGCTCGACTTCGCGTGGTGTGGCAATGCCGACCGTATCCGCGATGCCGACGCGATTGACGCCCAGCGCGTCGACGGCGGTGTAGATGCGGAACAGATCGGCGGCGTCGCTGCGAAACGCGTCCTCGCACGAGAAACGCACCTCGACGTTGGCGGCTTGCAAAAACGCGATGCAGCGCGCGGCTTCTTCGAGGATCTGCCCGATGCCGAGGCCGTGGCTGGCGCTGCGTAGCACTGAGGATGTAGCAAACAGCAGGTTGACGCCTTGCGCGCCACAAGCGACCGCGCGGCGAACATCGTCGAGATTGCAGCGAGTGTGGGTGAGGATTCGCGCCGACAGGTTCAGCGCGACGAGAGCTCGCAGATCGTGGTCGCTCTGCGGCGAGGCGACCGGTGAGGTGGTTTCGATGTACTCGACGCCAAACGCATCGAGCAGGCGGGCGATCTCCAGCTTCTGCTGAAGGCTAAAGTGCGCGCGGGCGAACTGCTCGCCTTCACGCAGCGTCGTGTCGATAATGTGAAGGTTGCGATTGTGAACCGGCATCTGCTCTGCTCCTGCGGTTGCGATCGTTCCGGGCGACGGACGTGTGAACCGTTGTCAGCAGGCGTTTCGATGTCAGCAGGATCATGAGTTGCTCCTTAGGTTTTTGCGCGAATGGTAAATAAAAATCGCCCGACCAGTGTCTGGTCAGGCGGTGTGTCTTGTGTACGTTTTCTACACGAACGCGCGCTAACCAGACCGTATGGCCCGGCTTTTTTTGCTCGCGCTTTTTTTGCAGCTATTCAGTTGGATCGTTCGCTCATTCATTCCAACCTCAGTTCGTGTTGGGCGCAAGCTTACAGGCCCGTGTAGTATTTGTCAAGCCCCAATTTTTACCGAATTTGATATGAACAAGGTACGCCGCCCGGAGCAACATGGCTCAGAGCGGCGCACAGGAGGAGAGGCAGGATATTTAGGCAGGTTGGGTCGCCGTCGATGGGCTGCGCTCGGTGGTTTCGGCAGCGGCGACGGGCTGGCCAGTCGTCGAGCCGGGCAGCATGAGCCAGCTAACAATCAAACCGATGAACAGAATCAGCGCCAGTACGATTTCCATGATGTTCCTCCTCTAGATGGGTTGCAAATGGATCAGGCAGAACAGCGAAACGAAGAACAAAGTATCGATTGGTTACGCTGCGTTTCTCCGCTTTGGTTCTAGGTTCTGGGTTCTAGGTTCTCGATCAGACGCCTTGATAAGCGGGCTCGCCGTGCTGCGTGGTATCCAGGCCGGTGCGCTCCTCGTCGGCGGAAACGCGCAGGCCCCAGACGATGTCGATCAGCTTCAACAGGCCCCAGGTCACGCCCGCCGCATAGGCCGCCACCACGACAATTGCCAGCGCCTGCACGCCGACCTGCGCCGGGTTGCCGGCCAGCAGTCCATCAAGTCCCGCCGGGTTGACGGCGGTCGTGGCGAAAACGCCCGTCAGCAGCGCGCCCACAATGCCGCCGACGCCGTGAACGCCGAAGACGTCCAGCGCGTCGTCCACGCGATTACGCACGATGAACTCAACAACCAGGAAGCAGATCAGGCCCGACGCGAAGCCGATGATCAGCGCGGCCATCGGTGTGACAAAGCCGGCTGCCGGCGTGATGCCGACCAGACCCGCGACCGCGCCCGCCGTTGCGCCGAGCACACTGGGCCGCTCGTGCCGAATCCAGCTCGCCGTCATCCAGGTCAGCGTGGCCATCGCCGCCGCCGAGTTGGTGGTCACAAACGCGTTGACCGCCAGCGCCCCCGAGCCAAGCGCGCTACCGGCGTTGAATCCGAACCAGCCGAACCACAGCAGTGCGGTGCCCAGCACGGTCATCGTCGCGTTGTGCGGTGCCATTGCTTCTTCGCCGTAGCCGATGCGCTTGCCGAGCATCAGCGCGCAGACCAGCGCCGACACGCCCGAGGTGATATGCACGACCGTGCCGCCGGCGAAATCGAGCGCGCCCAGGCTGCGCAGCCAGCCGCCATCCGCCCAGACCCAGTGCGCGACCGGATCGTAGACCAGCGTGGCCCAGAGCAGCGAGAAGATCGCGAACGACTTGAAGCGCTTGCGCTCGGCGAAGGCTCCCGAGATCAGCGCGGGCGTGATCACCGCAAACATCATCTGGTAGACCATGAACGCTTGGTGCGGGATGGTGCCGGCGTAGGTTGTGTTGGGCTCCGCGCCCACGCCATTGAGGCCGATCCACTCAAGGCCGCCGATAATGCCGCCTTTGTCGGGGCCGAAGGCCAGGCTATAGCCCCAGAGCACCCACTGTACGCTGATCAGCGCCAGCATAAAGAAGCTGTGCATGATCGTGGATAGGACGTTCTTCTGTCGTACCAGGCCGCCGTAGAAGAGTCCGAGCGCCGGCGTCATCAGCATCACTAGCGCGGCTGACACGAGGACCCAGGCGGTATCCGCTCCGTTGATCGACTCCATCCCATGCTCCTTGTTCTGATACACCAAAAACAGCCTTCGCGACGCACGGCGAAGGCTGCACTGCCTGTTTGTATAAGTTGTCGAGGTGTGAAGCTGGACGTGGTTTCCGCGTTACGTGATCTCGGTGGGAAACGTGTGTTTGTGCCGCCGATCCACTTTTGATCTGTTTGCAGATTGTCTGCGGTTGCTCAATCTGTTGATGGCACTATAAGCAAAATGTTGCATTCGCGCTACGGTCAGAAATGCCAAATTTGACGGGCTTCTTTTGTGCAGATCGTACAAATGATTGAGGCGCTTAAATACCAAAACACGCCTGTCATCAGACAAGCGTGTGGTATCCGATTGCTCATGCCGAATTGTGGCGATCGCTTACTGATCCGCCGGCTGAAGCTGCGCCTGCAAGGTACGGTTTTTCTCGCGTGAGACGGTTGCCAGCTCCTGCTTATAGGCGATCATTTGCTGCTGTAATGCCTCGTCTGCCGTAGCGATGATCTGCACGGCCAGCAGCCCGGCGTTGCGCGCCTGGCCAATCGCGACCGTCGCGACCGGCACGCCGGCTGGCATCTGCACGATCGACATCAGCGCGTCCACGCCTTGCAAATGCCCGATCGGCACGGGCACGCCGATCACCGGCAGCGGCGTGTACGACGCCAGCATGCCCGGCAGATGAGCCGCGCCGCCCGCGCCCGCGATCAACACTCGCAGGCCGCGCTCATGTGCAGATCGTCCATACTCCGCCATATCGTCGGGCGTGCGATGCGCCGAGACTACGCGCACCTCATGTGGCACGCCGAACTGCTGGCAAACCTCGGCGGCGGCGCGCATTGTCGCAAAATCCGAGTCGCTGCCCATGACGATTCCGACAAGTGGTTGCATAGATACTCCAAGAAAAGAACAAGGGAACAAGAGAACAAAAGAACAAAGCAAGCCTGCAAGAAACGCTATTCAACCCTTTGCTCTCTTGTTCCGTTATTTTTTGTTCCCTTGTTCCTTTGATCCTTTGTTCTTTTACTTCCCCCAGCTCGGCCAGCGCTCGTTGACTGCCGGGTCGTTGGCCGGAGATGTCGGCAGCAGCACATCGGCGAAGGGATCGACAAGATAAATGTCGTTGCTGCCCGCGCGATCGCCGAAGAACGCGATCAGTGTGCCGTCCGGCGACCAGGCCGGACCATTCGCCGAGCCCGACTTGAAGTCGGTGATTTTGGCGTCGCTGCCATCCGGGTTGCGGATGTAGATCTCGGTGCGCTGGCCTGGATAGTCGCGATCCGAGGCAAACGCGATGCGCTGCCCATCCGGCGACCAGCGCGGCGACCGATCGTTGTTGGTCTGGCCCAGCGTCGAGATACGATCGACCGGGCCGCCCTGGGGATCGATCGTGAAGATCGCCCAGTGACCATCGCGATTGGACTCGAAGAGAATGCGCGTGCCGTCGGGCGAGAACGACGGATACTGGTCGTCGCCAGCGCCGGAGGTGATTGGCTTCTGGTTTTGGCCGTCGGCGTCCATGATATACAGGTCGGCGGTGCCGTTCTCCGTCGAGGCGTACACAATCGCCAGGCCATCCCCGCGCCAGCTGGCATGATACTGCTCACCGCTACCGCTGGTCAAGAACGTCACGACGTTACTGCCGCGCTCCACAACCCCGATCCGCCGCGTGTTGCTCTTCGGATCAAGTACATCCAGCAAGATCCGCTGGCCGTCCGGCGAGATCGAGACCGGGCCGATAGGGTCCTGTGTGTACGGCAGCGCCGTGGGCTGCTGCGATACGGGATCGAGCAAAGTCAACGTGTTATTGCCAAAGTACGTGAGGCTGCCACTGCCGCCAACCGGCGTCGGCACTGTGC
>JAFAYS010000607.1 GCA_019240175.1 Chloroflexota bacterium
CGAAGAGATGCGCCTCCTTGATGATATCCCACGAGAGCAGGCCCAGCACGTTGGGTCCCAGCAGCACGCCGACGCCAAGATAAACCGCGCCGACCGAAAGCGGCAGCCGCTCGACCAGCGGCGTCAGAAAGGCCAGGCTGATCAGCAGCACGCCCGCGATTAAAAACCAATAGATTGCAGTCATCCCAACTCTTTCATCAGGCGCGAGGTATGGCTCGATCGTGACGGGACGAGTGCAGGGGCTCGACCAACTTTGCCTACAAACCAACGCATCGCAATTAGGGCTGATATGTATCGGCTACGAAACGCAAGGCGCGTGCCAGAAGATCGCGGGACGAGCTGCGGCGTGCGCCGGTAGCTGGCATACATGTTGCTGCTTAGGTTGGCAGAACTTGAAGGAGGAGAACCAATGGAGCGAGTCAAGTTAACATCCGAGCGCGCCGAGACGATTGTGAATCTGCTGCGGGATAATCCCGGCGTGCACATGACGCTCGGCGATATCGCCGACGAGACCGGGCTGCCCGTCGATGAGCTGGCGGCGAATCTTGAGGATCTGCTCAGCCATAATCTGATCATCCGCGAGCCAACCGACGACGGGATGGATTCTTACCGTTTCCCGGATGAGTTCCAGCGCGGCACGACCTAAGCGCCGATCTTTTGATCGTTGGCGTTGAATCAGAAGCTCCGTAGCGCTTGATCCGCTACGGGGCTTCGCTGTGGACCGCCGGGTGTTACGATCCAGACGAGGCCGGTGACTGTGTGGGTGCTTCGGTAGCTGCGCGCAGCGGAAAAAACTTCGGCGCGGTCAGCACCAGTACGATCACCAGCGCCAGCGCGCCCACCACGATCGCGCGAGGAGCGCCCGCGCCGCCGCCCAGTTCTGCCGTCAGCCGTGTGATGCCCAGCAGATCCAGCAGCGAGATGATCCCGGCGCTCCAGCCGCTGTGCGGCGCTCCCAGATCCTGCGCCACCCGCGCAACACCCAGCGCGCCCAGCGAGGGCAGCCCGATCAGCGTGATCGCATACAGGCTGATCACGCGGCCACGCAGCTCGCTCGGCACCCGCAGCTGGATGATCGTCGCGATCATGGTGGTGAAGACCGTCGACGAGATGCCGACCGCGACCAGCAGCGCCACGCCGACCCAAAACCAGGGACTCAGGGCGAAGGCGGCCAGCACGACGCAGAAGATCACGCCGCTGACCACCAGTACGCGGCCTTGATTCTGGATATTCGACATCGACGACATCGCGAACGCGCCGATCAAGGCTCCCGCGCCGCCCGCCGAGAGCAGCGTGCCGTAACCGCCCGCGCCGGTGCGCCAGACGGCATCGGCAAAGACCGGCAGTAGCTGCTGGTAGGAGCGTCCGAAGAGCGCCGCCAGCGCCGAAAGCACCAGCAAAAACAAGATTGTGCGGTGCTGCCAGGCGTAGACGAAGCCGCCGAAGAGCGCGTCCTGGATCGATGTGCGCGGACGCTTGTTGCTGGGCAGATCGCGCATAAAGCGCAGCGCCGCCAGCACCGCGATGTAGCTGATCGCGTTGAACATGAAGAGCCAGCCAGCACCGACGAGATCCAGCAGCAGCCCCGCCAGCGCGGGCCCGACCAGCGCCGCGCCGGTGTAGGTCGCCGAGTTGAGCGATAGCGCGTTGAGCAGATCCTGGCGTGGCACCAGCTCAGGGATCAGCGCCTGGCGCGTGGGATTGTCGAAGGCCAGCAGCAGCGCGCCGGCAAACGAGGTGAGCAAAATATAGGCTGGCCGGATCGCGCCGGTCCAGGTCAGCACAGCGAGCAGCGCCGCCAGCAGCGCCGACGAGGTTTGTGTGATGTACAGCAGCTTGATGCGATCGACACGATCCGCCGTTGCGCCTCCAATCGGCGGCGCGACAATCATCGGGATCGCAAAGCTCAGCCCTAGAAAGCCGAGATAGATCGGATTATTGCCGGTCAGTTTATAGATCAGCCAGCTCTGCGCGACGTTCTGCATCCACGTGCCCATGTTCGAGATCAGCAGACCGCTCCAGATCAGCGTGAAGTTGCGGTGCCGCAGCGCGGGGTAGCGCGTGCCCGCCTGTGATGTGGTTGCCACGTGTGCTCCTTGTCCAATGCCCGATCGTTGTAAGCTCTCCCTTTGAGCAGATTGCGTTCCATAGGTGCCTTACGGCAAACAAAGAAACAAAGAAACAAAGGAACAAAAAGCATCTAGATCGTTTGTTCCTTTGTTTCTTGGGCAGGCCCTCACACCTGCCTCACGTTGTTCGGCATCCCCTTCCCCGCGCTCAGCCGGGCTTCCGGCTTCGCTGCCGCAGGCGAGGGGTGTCGGGCGCAGCAAGTAGCGCCCTTACAACTGTTCTTTGTTCTTTTGTTCTCTTGTTCCTTAGGTTCTAGGTTCTAGGTTCTAGGTTCTCCGTACTTCCCGTTATGCTATACTACACGGGCAAACTTCGTTCAACTCCAACCGCACAGATGGTGGAAATGATATGCTGCCACCAGACACCATAGATGCTGTAGCAGCGCTGCGCGAAAGCGAGGAGCGTCTGCGGCTGGCGCTGGCCTCTGCGGCGATGGGCACCTGGCGCTGGGATGTGCGCACCGACATCAACACGCGCGACGCCAGCTTCAATCGCATTCTGGG
>JAFAYS010000653.1 GCA_019240175.1 Chloroflexota bacterium
GCACAGACGCATCAGGCGCAAGCTTGCGTGTGGTGTAGACCGCCGTCGGTGCCGGCGTGCCTAGCAGCGCCACCAGCGTCTGCTCACGCTCAAGATGGGCGATAACCTGATCGAGATCGTCGGCCATTTCCTCGGCGGACTGATAGCGCGCCGCCGGATCTTTCGCCAGTGCGCGCAGCAACACGCGCTCAACCTCAACCGACAAATCTTGATTCAGGCTGCGTGGCGACGGCGGCTCGGCATGGATGTGCATGTGGAGCACCGCCGAGGGCGTGATCGCGTCGAAGGGCGCGCGACCGGTGAGCAGTTCGAACAGCACCACACCCACCGAGTACAGATCCGCGCGCGCATCGATCGTCTGGCCACGCGCCAGCTCGGGTGCCATGTAGGCGACAGTGCCGACCGTCTGGCCCGGCGGCGTCAGCTGGCGTCGATCGTCGAGCAGCTTGGCGATGCCGAAATCGGCCAGCAGCGGCCATTCCGGCGTGGGGAGCAAAATATTCGACGGCTTGATGTCGCGGTGAATAATGCCGCGCGCGTGAGCGTAGGCCAGCCCGGCGAGCAGATGGCGGATCAGTCCGAGCGCGGCGATCGGCGGCATGCGCTCCGCCACCAGCCGATCGCTGAGCGTGACGCTGTTGTCGATATACTGCGACACAAAATAGCGCAGCTCGTCCTGCTGCCCGTAGTCGAAGATCTGCAGAATGTTGGGATGGTGCAGCTGAGCGACGATCTGGGCCTCGCGCTCGAAGCGGGCGGCACCAAGCAGGTCGAGGTTTTGCAGGACTTTGATGGCGACGAAACGGCGCAGCGATGGCTGGTAGGCTTTATAAACGGTTGACAGCCGCCCGCGACCGATGACCTCGATCAGGGTGTACTGGCCTAGGCTGGTGTTGCTCAAGTTCCGCACGGCGCTCCCTGTTCGATCTGCTGGTCACCACCGCTTCCGGCTTTCCGCGCTGTCGGCATAAACCCTGCTAATCTAGCGAGTATCGTATTGGCTGATGGGACGCAGAAGCATGACACGTATTCGACCAGGCTTGTTGACGTATCGCTGCGACGAGCGCGCTGACGAATCAGTGCTGCTGGTCCATGACGTGACCACGCTTGGCCGCTCTGATACCTGCGCCGTGGTCATCGATGCGCCGACGGTTTCGCGGCTACATGCGCGGCTTGAGCTACAGCACGATCGCTATGTGCTGTTTGATGCCGGCAGCGCCAACGGCACCTTTGTCAACGGCAAGCGCATCCAGGATGGCTACCAGCTCAGTACCGGCGACGAGATCTGGCTGGGCTCGTCCGAACAATCGCTGTGCTTCTTCGATCCCGAGGAAACGCTGATCGTCCCGGCCAATCACGCGCCGCCGCCGCTGTACATCGACGAAAATGCGCGCACCGTGCAGGTGTACGGCGTGCCCACTCCGCTCAGCCCGCTGGAATACCGCATGCTGTTGTATCTCGCGACCAACCCCGGCACGGTCTGCACGCGCGAGTCCTGCTTTCTATCTGTCTGGGGCCAGCCCTACGATCCGGCCACCTGTGAGGATGCGCTCAACGCCTGTATCGCCAAGCTGCGTCGCAATCTACGTGCCATCGCGCAGCCGCTGGGCCAGGCACCGCCGTTGATCACTACCGTCCAGCGCAGCGGCTTTCGGCTCGACGCCGAGGTCGCCTTTGCGCCACGCGCCGAAGCTCAGCCGGTGCTCAAGGAGCGCGCGCTGGGAGCCTGAGCGATCACACGCCGCGTCGCTCGGGTTGCGCACTGTTCATCAGCACAATACTCCCTTGGTCCGCTTGTTCGCCGCTCGCAATCGTTCTACAATATTTAATGTTGAGAAATGTTGAATATTGGAGTGTCGAATGACGTTGGCGGAGCAACTACCTGAGCTGCTTTCGATTCGTGAGGCCGCTGCGGCGCTTGGCATTCATCCCGAAACCTTGCGTCGCTGGGATAAACAGGGCAAGCTGCGCTCGCGGCGGGCCGGGCCGCGTGGAATGCGGCGCTATGCTCGGCAAGATATTTTGCGCTTCATTCAGGCCCGCGACGAGGCCGATCCGATCCGTGACGCCCAGCGGCTGGTTGTCGATGTGGCGCGCGCGATCTCTAGCTCGCTGGATCTGCATGCGGTGGCCAAGACCGTGGTCGACGCTGCGGCGCGGATCGTCGGCTGTGATCGCGTGGCGATCTATGTGATGGACACGACGCGCACGATGCTGGAGCCGATGATCGGCGTTGACGTAAACGAGCCGGACAGCGTTGACGAGCTGTTCTACCCGAATCCAATCCCGGTCGACGCGATCCCGCTGATTCGCTATGCGCTGGCCAGTCCCGATCCGGTCGTCGTCGCGGATACTGAGACGCACCCGCTGAGCAACCCTGCCGTTTTTCGCATCTTCAACACGCGCACGCTGATCAACATCAACTTGAGCGGCCCTGACGGCGAGGTTTTTGGCCTGATGCCCTTCACCTGGACGGTCAAGCCGCACGCGGTAACGCAAGAAGAAGTATTTCTGGCGCAATCGCTGGCGGCGCTGGCGGGCGTGGCGCTTTCTAACGCGCGGCTGTTTGCGCAGGTCGAGCAGGAGCGCTCCCGCGCAACGGTGATTAGCGATGTGGTACGCGGCGTGAACAGCGGCCACAACCTGAGTGATACGCTGAACCGCGTGAGCGCCAGTCTGGTCGAGCAGCTTAACGCCGACGAGGGAGCGATCTGGCTGACGAGTAGCGATGGTACTAGCGTGGTGGGCGCGGCTGAGACGCGCGTGCATGGTCCGTCGCGGGTTGGCGCGGTGATGTCGATCCGGAGTTCGCCGAACATTGCGCGCTCGATCGAGCTACAGGAGCCGCTGCTGGTTTTGTTCGAGGAGCGACAGGGCGAGGAAAGTCGCTGGTTCGAAACGCTGGAAGTGCAGGCGTCGCTGTTTGTGCCGCTGCTGGCGCAGGGTACGTTTGTGGGCATGGCTTTTGTCAACTACCTGGAAGCGCCGCCGATCTTGCGCGCGATGGATATTCGCTTTGCCGGTGTGCTGGGCGCGCAGTGCGCGCTGGCGATCGAGCGGGCGCAGCTGCTGGAAGCGGCCTACACGCGTGCTGCCGAGGTTGAGGCGATCTTCGATGCCATGCTCGACGGCGTGATCATCGTCGATCCCAGCGGTCGGACGATCAAGGCCAATGCCGCCGCCGCCCAGGCCGTTGGTGGCAATGTCGCAGCGCAAACGCTGGACAAACGGCTGCACAATTTTGCCGGACGCATGCCCGACGGCAAGGCGCTGCTGAGAAGCGGAACGCCGACGGCGCGGGCACTGGCAGGTGAGGTTGTCAGCAATATGGAGGTGGTTTATACCGATCAGCAGGGCACCGCGCGCTCACTGCTGATCTCGAGCGGGCCGGTGCGCGACTCGAACGGGCATATCCGCGCGGCGGTCACGGTCAGCCGTGATATCACCGACGTCGTCGCGACACGCCGCGAAAACGAGGCGCTCGTGGACTCGTTTCGTCGCAAGGCTGCCGAGCTAGAAGCCGTGATCTCGCAGATGGGCGAGGGAATTGTGATCACCGATCGCGACGCGCAGGTAGTGCTGGTCAATCATTATGCCGAAGGGCTCTACGGCACGGCGGATGTGCGAGTCGCCACCTACGGCCCCGACACGGCCTATCAGCTTTTTGCGATGAACGGACGACCGCTGGCCAAGGAGGATCTGCTGCTGTATCGCGCGGTGCATCAGGGCGAAACCGTGACCAACATGGAGTGGCAGGTGCGCCGCGCCGACAGCACACAGGTGATCGTCAACGGCAGCGCCACGCCGATCATTGGGTCGCAGGGCGAGCGGCTGGGCGCGGTGCTCGTGCTGCGCGACGTGACACAGCGGCGACAGATCGAGGCTGAGAAAGATCAGTTTTTGTCGATTGTGAGCCACGAGTTGAAAACGCCGCTGACCACGATCAAGGGCCTTAACGATCTGGCGCGGCGCAAACTTGTGCGTGGCGCACAGCCGGGCGAGATTGTGCAGAAGCTTGAGGTGATCGCGCAGCAGGTGCGGCGTATGGAAGGGCTGATCGGCGATCTGCTCGATATTCGTCGCCTGGAAACCGGCGTTCTACCGCTGGCGTTCGCGCCGCTGGACTTGACGATCACTGCACGTGAGGCCGGCGAGCGCGCGCAGGCGATGACCGAGCGCCACACGATCAGCGTGGCGGCGGACCCGGCGTCGGGCGTGCTTGTGCGCGGCGATCGCGATCGGCTGGATCAGGTGCTCGACAATATGCTCTCCAATGCGATCAAATACTCGCCCGACGGCGGCCTGATCCGGCTGGATTTGTGCTGCGAGGGCGATCAGGCGCTGGTGCGCATCCAGGATCAAGGCATTGGTATTCCGGCTGCGGGTCGCGAGCGGCTGTTTGAGCGCTTCTACCGCGGATCGAACGTGGTGGCCAGCGAGTATGGCGGCCTGGGGATCGGGCTGGCGCTTAGCCGCGAACTGGTGCTCAAGCATAACGGCTCACTCGTGCTTGAGTCGACGAGCGAAAAAGGCTCGACCTTTCTGCTGCGGCTGCCGCTGCTTGGCGAAAACGACGCGCCACGCGCGTCCGAGGCGTGCAACTGATCGTTTCCTGTCCCAAGGATCGATGCTCAGGCAGCGCCGGCCCGTTTATGATGCACCACGTTATTGCGAAGGAGATCTCAATGCAGCAAACAGACGCGGTGGCGGTGGTTCAAGCGTGGCAGGAAGCGGCGAATGGTCAGGACGGCAATCGGCTGGTAGAGCTGTCGGACCCGAACATCGAGATCGTGGGGCCACGCGGCTCCGGCTTTGGCGCACAGCTGCTGCGCGAGTGGCTTGCGCGCGCCGGGCTGACGCTGGAAACGCAGCGTATCTTTGTTCGCGATCAGGTGGTGGTGGTGGCGCAGCACGGCGTTTGGCGTTCGGTGGAGACCGGCGAGGTGCAGGGCGAGGCCGATCTCGCGTCGCGCTTTCGGGTCGCGGATGGGCGCGTGGTACAGTTCGCCCGTCACGATCACCTGGATCAGGCGCTGGAAGCTGCCGGCTTAGATCCGGCGGATGAGCTGGCCGGACGCTGAGCTGGCCGGACGCTGAGCTGCTGGTCCACTCTGTGCAGTGTCGTACGTGATGAAGGAGGCACTGCATGAGCACGACGCTGGCTGTTCCCGACGCGGCGATTCCGTATATTCTGTTTCAGCGCACGGCGTATCTGCGCTTTCCGGTCGCGCCGGTGTATCGCTTTTTCAATCGGGTGCTGCCGTTTGAAACGCCGCTCTACAACGTCGTCGTCGCGGTCGAGTCGCGGCTGCGGCGGCGGCAGATCAAGGCGCTCTACGCCGAGGATATGCAGCGCGAGTACCAGACGTTTCGCCAGTGGTTGCCCGAGCGCTGCAATGCGGTGCTCGACGTCGGCTGTGGGGTGGCCGGCATCGACGCGCTGATCCAGCGCCACTACGCCAGGCGCGATCTGCGCTTTTATCTGCTCGACAAATCTGAGGTTGAGCAGAACGTTTTTTATCTGTTCAAGTCGCAGGGCGCGTTTTATAACTCGCTGGATGTCGCGCGTACGCTGCTGGTCGGCAACAACATCGCGCCCGAGTGCGTGCAGCTGGTCGAGGCCAACGAGCGCAACGAGATCAACATCGACTCGCCCGTCGATCTGGTGCTGTCGCTGATCTCCTGGGGCTTTCATTATCCGGTCGCAACCTATCTCGATCGGGTGCGCCAGCTGCTCAGTGACGACGGCGTGCTGATTCTGGATGTGCGCCGAGGAACTGGCGGCCTGGAAGAGCTGCGGCGCGCGTTTCGGCAGGTTGAGATTGTGCAGGCGGCGGACAAGTTCGATCGCGTGGCCGCGCGGAAGTGAAGCCTATGACTCAAGAAGCTTTGTTTGAAAATTTGGAGACCGAGCGCCTGCTGCTGCGCCGATTCACGCCGCAAGATGCGGAGTTTGTGCTGCGGCACTTTGGCGATCCTGAGGTGACAAAATATCTGCTAGACGCAGCGCCGCTTGCCACGATCGAGCAGGCCCATACGCTGATCGACCAGTACCTCAGCCCTACGGCGCGCACGTTCAATCGCTGGGTGCTGGTGCATAAGGACGATCAAGCGGCAATCGGCACGTGCGGCTTTCACAAGTGGAACCAGCGCTCCTTTCGCGCCGAGGTTGGCTATGATCTGAGCCCCGAGTATCAGGGTCGCGGTTTGATGATCGAGGCGCTCCACGCGGCACTTCAGCACGGCTTCGATGTGCTCAAGCTCCATCGCATCGAGGCGTTCGTCTACGTGGAGAACGATCGATCCATGCGACTGCTTGAGCGGCTGGGTTTCAGCCAGGAGGGCATGCTGCGCGATTTCTTCTATCTCAACGGCAGCTTCCACGATCACACAATCTGGTCGCTCTTGAGATCGGAGTGGTCGCCTGTACAGAACGAGGAATGAGTCATGCCAATGGTTTCAAACGCTTGTCCCTGGGGCTTTCGCTGACGTGATCTGTCGTCCGCTCACTGGCGGAAATCTGAGCAAAATGCTCCACCATTCCCATATTGTGGATTCATTTTCACACCCACCACAACAGGAGGCAGGGGAGTCATTCCCCACGCGAACGTCAGCGGCATGATGACGGATGTCCCATAGTTGCTGAGCCCTCCCTGCGCGTAGGCAGCATCCGCGATCCAACGCCAGGTATAGGTCCGTGTTTCGCCCGGCGCGAGCACGGGATTAATATCCTGTGGGTATTGATCCGTTTCCGACCAGCGCTGGATTGGGCCAGCATTGCCGCCAGAATTGAACGGATGAATACTGATGTCGAACGGTGGCGTGTCCGTCACCGTGAGCGGCGTGGTTCCCTCATTGATGATCTCCGCCGTGAATAGGACCTCTTCTCCAATCTCCGCACAATTGGTACTCGCCGTCAGCCGCTGCCGGTATTTGCCGTGCCGACTACGTTCCGCGACAACCGGTTCAATCCGACCGATATTGCGTACTCCGCACGCTAACAATGCTATGTGGCCGACATCAGGATGAGCACGAGGATGACATATCGCATATACAACTCCACAAACATTTTCCCAACGCGATCCGGCAACCGTTGAAAGGCTGCCGCCCTCCTGTGGAGGAACTGCCGCTGCCCCTGATCCGGAGCGCCTCCACAGGGCGAGGAGCCAAATTTGTGAACTCCTACCGAAACTATGCGGCTCGGCTCTACTATTCTAACGAAACAGAGGATGGGCTTGGAGGTCAAAACTGACGGTTTTCTAACGCAACAGTGGACGCTTATTCTACTGGAATGGAGGACGGAGCACAACGAACGTGAAGCTAATGCTCCACGCGCTTTCTTACTCCAATTAATTGACATTATTGGGAGTAGCTTAAACCAACGAGCGTGAAGCCAATGCTCCACGCTCAAGCTGTATCTTAGAAATTGTCGGCGGTTTTATTTGCCCTTCTCCTGCTCGACCTCGCCGCGCCACGCGCCGGTCTCACTGCCGCGCGACTCGATGAACTCCTTGAAGCGCTCAAGATCGCCCTTGACGCGACGCTCGACAAAGCCCAGCGCGCTGCCGACGTTTTCGATCACGCCCTCGGGCTCATAGTCGAGCTGCAGCATCACGCGGGTCGTGTTGTCGTCGATGTGATGGAAGGTGACCACACCGGCGTTCTTCGCGCCCGTGGTGTTGGTCCAGGCCACGCGCATGTCGGGCTCCTGCTCCGTGATCACGGCGTCCCACTCTTCTTCCTTGCCCGCGATGTTGGCCCGCCAGTGGAGATTTTTATTGTCGAGCTGCTTGACTTCCTGAACGCCTTCCATGAACTTCGGAAATTCCTCGAATTGCGTCCACTGATTGTAGGCAGTCCGCACCGGAACGTTCACGTCGATCGATCGCTCAATGTTCGCCATATCTCGCTCCTTAACCTCGTGCGGAATCAAAGAAGCTGTTCGGGAGACACTTCATGCGATTCGCATATGTGGGGCTCGTATTGTGGGATTGTCCCAACGCCCCGACCTGATGTTCAATTACTGTTTTTCTATGCAAAAGACGTGCCAGAAATTGGAAACAATCGCTTGAGGGAATAGATCGGTCGTTGAAGCGCTGCGTTTGGTACGTCGCCTGGACTGCCTCGCCGGCAATCTCCGATCAATGGCACATAGGAGCCACGGCCTATAGCCTTTAGTCGTAGTACTACCTACAATAGCTTTTATTCTCCTGGGATGCGGTTTCTTCGTACCCTGTGCTATTGTTATGGAGAACCTGGATGCGCGTATTTGCCCTTTTCGTCCTCACCACCGCGCTGGTCCTCACCTTCGCCGGCGTCGGCGCGGCTCAAACGTCGCAGACGCAAAGCCCACGCCTGCGTCTCCATCGCGCAACCTTCGATGCGAAAACCTCGCGCGGCCCGGCGGTGCTTGACGCCCTGGCCGCCGCATCGTCGAGCCATGCGATCGTTCAGTTTCGCGGCCCGATCACGCCAGCCGACCAGGCTGCGCTTGCGGCTACCGGCGTGGAAATTTTGGAATACGTTCCAGAGTACGCCTATCTGATCCACGGTGATCCGGCTGCGATCATCGCGGCGACCAGGCTGCCGCAGCTGTATGCGCACGCGCCGTTCACGCCCGCCGACAAGCTGTCGCCCTCACTACTCAGCGCGCTGACACGTGGCGATACCGTCGTTGGTCAGCTGCACATCGTCGGCTGGCCCGGCGATCGCGGCGAGCTTGAGCGCGATCTACGCTCGGCGGCGGTCAACGCGACGGGCGCGGCCAGCGCCGATACGCTGGTGCGCCTGGCACGACTCTCGGCGGTGCGCTGGATCGAGCCTGAGGGCCGGCCGCGCATCCTCAACGACGCGGCCCGCACGATCATGCATGTCGATCAGGTCTGGCAGCAGCGTAAGCTCTACGGCACCGGCCAGATCATCGCGGTGACCGACTCGGGCCTGGACACGGGCAATCCGGCCACGCTCAGCCCTGATTTCGCGGGTCGGCTTGTCGCGACGCATGTGCTCTCCGACGGCGGCGATATCGAAGATGAGCATGGTCACGGCACGCACGTCGCGGGCTCGGTGGGCGGCTCGGGCGTGCAGTCGGGCGCGAATCCGGCGCTGCGCCAGTATGCGGGCTCGTTCGCGGGCGTGGCTCCCGAGGCGCGGCTGGTGATCCAGGCCTTCGAGGCCTTGCCCAGCGGCGAGGTGGTCGGTCTCGACCCGGATTATTATCAGCTGTTCCAGCAGGCCTACAACGACGGCGCGCGGCTCCACACCGACAGCTGGGGCGATGCGACCGGCCCTGCCTCTGATCCTGAGGCGCAGTTCGGCGGCTATCCCTACGGCTCGCAGCGCGTCGACCAGTTCATGTGGGATCATCCCGACATGACGATCTTCTTCGCGGCGGGCAACTCCGGCATCGACGGCGCGGTGACCAGCAGCGGCTTTTGCGCGGGCAGCAACGGCGTGATCGATCCCGACTCCCTGCTCGCGCCCGGCACTGCCAAGAACGTG